>JAYUEB010000176.1:0-6633 GCA_043739525.1 Bdellovibrionales bacterium | reverse complement strand
GAACGTCCACGTCTTCAAATGAGTCACAACACAACTACCAACCTCTGCATCGCTCAATTCAGAAGATTTCACATGAGCTCTCATCACGCGTCCACCGTCACCGATGTCCCACTCAATAACGAGTTTACCAAAAAGGTCTGGTCGGCGATTCAATTGCTTTTCGTAACAAGCTTTGATGGCTTTCAAATTTGCTTGAATGACCCTGCGAATTGCTTCTCTATCGATCGTACCTGAGAAAGATTCTTCTGTGCCGCCCGGCTGAATCTTAACTCCTTTACGTTCTCCACCGATTCCTCCGCTACCATAACCAGCGTTTCCAGTGCCTCGTCCGTTACCACCTTTAACATCGGGTCTACCAACTGCAGCAGTTCCGTTTCCTCCGCGACCTGTATCATAAATAGTTCCTAAACCATCACCTGATCGATTTTCATTCAAACCAGATTTTCCGGTAGCACTATTTGCTAGACCTGCAATCTCTCCGGCACCGGCTGTCTCTTTAGACAACTCATTATTTTTTCCACCGCCGCCAAAAACGCTAAACACTCCAGATTTGGTCAAATCTTTTTTTGGTTTGGATTGAACTTGGGCCGCTGCTGCGTCAGTTGTCTTGATCGACCCACCACGCTTTACTCCAACGACTTTTGCAGGAGTTTTAACTTTGTTTGGCGCAACTTCAGCTGCTTTACCTGGTGAACTCTTCTTTGATTCGTCCGCAAGTGTTTCTTTTTTCATTTGCTTAACCGGAGTCGCCTCAACTTTTTTCGGAGTTGGTGTTGACTTCGCAGGTGGAGGAGTCGCGACCGGAGTCGGCGCCGGTGTTGCTTGCGCAACTTTCTCTCTTGGGGGTGGCTTCACGATCACCAATGCTTGTCTTGGCGGATCATCCTGCTGAGTATCTGCATCAAGAGGACGTGGCGGCGTATAAAGATAGTTGTAGATTGCAAGAATCGCGACAAGAACAACTGCAAAGATAACCCCAACTGATTCTGAAGCCGTTAAATCTAAAAGTGGCGCAATCAAAGGTTTTGGTGCCTCTGAAACGTATCTTAAAATAATCGTGAGCTCACCCAATTCAATTTTCATCATCTCGCCCTGTTCAAGTGCGAGTTGATAAATATTTCCGACACGAACCATTTTATTCTGCTTGAGCAACTCTGAGAAACTTAAGATCTGACCTTGTCGGGTCATTTCTCCGGTCATCTCTGGCGCGAGCATGATAACGAGACGTGAATCGATTTTAAGAAGTGGAGTTTTTCTTTGCTTAGAAAAAACCAGCGGAATTTGAATATCTGCTTCAGGATGCGAACCAAGTGTAACAGTACCAGGTTTTGAAAAGTGATATGTGTTAATCACACGTTCTTTCCATGCAACAAGAACCTCAACAACTGTTCCTCTGCTTGGCTTTACAAATTCATCAATTTTTTTATACTTACTCTCTGGTGCAAAAGCTTTGCTCTTCTTGTGAGAGCTTTTCTTAGACTTATTTTTCGCATAAGTCTCTAAACCGCCGCCCGAAGATCTCTCAGTGCCACCGCTTCTCTGATTTTGTTGCGTGATAATGACTGGTTTCAATTGCAAAGGCGCCACTGTAGGAGTAACAGGAGCCGGAGTTGGAATTGGTTTTGGATCCGCAATTTTCTCGGGTGGTTTTTGCTCTGGAGCTTTACGGTCTGCAACTTTTCCTGCTGGCTTTATTTCGACTTTTTTTACTTCAACTGGCTCTGGCTTTTTAACTTCCGTAATAATAGTCGGAAACTCAATGTCTTGAGTTGGCGTTTTAGCTGGCGGAATAAAAGTAGGTGCCGGAGTCGATGGATTAGACACAATAGGCGTCTGAACTTTTACTTCAGCCGGTGGCGGAGTCGTAACGACCGCACTATCCGTCACGGGTGGAGATTTCGGTTTCGGTACTCCAACATAAAATTCAATTTTAAATTCGCCCACCATAATTTCGTCGGCGTCTTCTAATTTCGCATCTAATATCGGCTTGCCATTGAGCAAAGTTCCAGACTCAGACCCAAGATCGCATACAAAATATCCAGTGTCTCTTCTTTCAATTGCCGCATGGATAACAGAAACACTTGCGTGATTGAGTGGAAGCTGAACCTCCGCTGATTGACCAATTACGATCTGCTGAACAGTAAATTGCTTGATAGCTTGAAGATCTGCGCCTCGATAGACACGAAGAACAACAGGTTTTTTATCATCACTCATTGTCCACTCCCTGAACGTCCCTGAACATCTTCGCTACTCTTACGAAGTTCTGGCAGAAAATCTTCACGAAGTCGAATGAGTCGCTTGTAGTTGAAGTCTTTGTTTTGTAACAAATAGAATAGCTCCGGTTTTTGCCGACTACCTTCAATGAGCTGATCTTCGAAGTCGATTGTCGTTTTTTTATTTTTATTTGGGTTCTGTTTGGCCTTAGTGTCTGCACTAGGTGCCGGCGCCTGAGGAGCGGAGTCCGGAGCTGCAGTTCCCTGGGCCGAAACCTGCTTTGAAAAAATAATCGCAAAAAGAAAAACAAAAAAGACTGATGAAATAATCAATCGAAAGGCTAAAAAGAATTTTTGCGACACATTTTTTTTCATTTTTACTCTTCACTCATTTTAACGCACTTTTTGCTCGATTTTCTAATTTATTCGCAAGGTCCAGAATATCTTGTCGCTCAGTTTCAATAAACTTAACTTTATAAACAAGATTCAAGCCTTCTTTAGGCTTGTTGAGATAATCCACTAAAAGACTCGCATAGTTCAAAAGCACTTCAGACTCTCTAGAGTTCTGGGCCATGATCTCGTCGTATACCCGTTGAGCCATCTCGTATGACTTAGTTTTAGTTAGAGCGACGGCATAATTATTTCCAAGTCGAATATTCGTCTTGTCGTTGTGATAAGACTGCTCAAGAGGCGAAAGGGCCTTCGCATAATCTCGATTTTGAATGTAGATCGATCCCATCATTGCAAGCGTTTCTGCATTGTGATCATCAATCTTATAAGACTTTTTCAAATTGACTAGCGCACGACCGGGCTCGTTCTCGGCCATATCAAGGATTGCCAAATTCGTCAGAATTTGAGGCGTACTTGGATTCTTTTCATTTGCACGCTCAAGAACAATGCGGGCAGCTCCAAATTTATTTTTCTTATAATAGGTAAATGCGAGCGCATTTAAAGCTCCGACGTCATTGGCATTGACGGCCAATATCCTCATCGCCTCATCTCTGAGTTGATCAGGTCGATTTGCCTTTGCAAGTGCCGCAAAATTAACAGCCAAAGGCTTTGTCGCTTCAGCTCTTCCTGTCTGCCTAGAAGGAGCAGCTTCGGGAGGTTTAGTTTCAGGTGCCTGTGGTGACATAGCATTCGCATCAGATTTAATATCATCAATTGCCATAGAGTCATTGAGATTGTCATTTTTAGGAAGTGGCTTTTGCAGGCTCGAGCAGCTCACAACAAATAAGCCCAAGGTTAACCCCAAGCCAATTTTATAAAAATATTTTCTGCGCAATATATTTAACATTAAAAGCTCCACGCAGATTGCTTCATATCCATAATGAATTCACTATTTTTTTGATAGTTTGTCGGATCCAAATTTGAAAGTGCATCTTGGGCCATTGCAGTCCACTCGGTGTAGATTTCAAGTGCTTGCGACTTATCATAAGCGAGTTTGTAAGCATCCAAAGCTTGCTTCCGATACTCTGATACCTTTTGATTAATTAAGCCTTTAAAGTTTGCCAAATCATCCGCAGAAAAATCTTTTCCAGGCGGAATTTTCGAAAAGTTATAGGCGATAATTTCGAACATTTGGCCGGTCGAAGACAAGGCCGCTACGATCATGGGTCCATAATCGAAGCGAATCACGTCGGCCATTTCCTGTTTCACATAATGATTTTGAAAAATAAGAATATCTTTTGCAACTCGCTCTTGTTGCTTTGGACTATTCGTAAACTTCATTGCTCGTAACTGAGCTAAGTTTTCAGTAGCAAGTTTAAATCTCGCCTCAGAAGCAAACGAAACACCTTCATTTCCTTCTTTTCTAAATCTCTTTTGAATATCGACCGTTCTCTTCAGCCAGAAATTGGCTTTGTCTGCGCGTCCTAATTTTTGGTTGAGAGTCGCAAGTGAAAAAGCGGCCTTCACAAGATGCTCTTTATTTGTTCCGAGGTTGACGTATTGTTCAAAGAGCGGAACCGCTAAACTCAATTTGTTCTGACGTTTGAGCAATTCGGCTTCGGCAAAGAAAGTCTCGTTGCGATCTCTATTACGAGTGTATTTATAATAGTTCTCGTAGTTCGACTGTGCCTCAGGATATTCGTTTAAAGCATCAAACAAAACAGCAGCGTTGTTAAATCCATTCACGGCTTTCGGATCTTTAAGATTTGCCGCCGCATACGAAGAAAAAAGTTTTGCGGCTGCATCTAGCTGAACGGTCTGAGTGTAAAGTCTGGCAAGGGCATTACGCGAGTCATTTTGAATCGCCTTAATCTTAACGTTGTCGTTCGGTTTTGAAACCACAAGCGTATGCATGCGCATCGCCGCGACTGGATCTCCCGATTTTTCAAAATTGTCGGCCGCTTTATATTGAGCCGCCGCGATGAGTTCAGGCGATTTCGCAGTAGCCGCAAACTTCTCGTATTCTTTCGCCGCTTTTACGTAATCCTTGGTTTCTGCAAATTTATCAGCGCGGGCATAGCTAGAAGCTTCAACAATCTCACGTAGTTTTGGAGCAATTTTACTGCTTGCAACCGTTGGATGAGTCAAAAGTTCTGCAGCTTTCTCACCGAGACCAAAATCATCTTTTCTCAATTTATAAGTATCAATAATCAAATTTCCAGCAATTTCTGAATTGTCTGTATTTGGTCGTTCAATCAAGATTTTTTCAAAAATCGGCGTCGATTTATCAAATTGATTGTATGAGTAATAGAAATATCCAAGTCTTCTCTCGAGATTTGCGACTTTATCGCCCTTCGGATAGGCTTTCAAATAAATCAAAGCACCTTTTTCAAATCTGTCGATAGCGGGATCGAACGGAATTGGCTGAAGACTTTTCCCACGTTTTTTGTCGATTTCTTCAGAAGAAGGCAACGAGCGTTCAAGAGCCAACAAGTTGTTGATGACGGCTTTTTCGTAATAAGTCATCTTGGGGGTACTCTTCTCTATGACATAGCTATAAAGCTTTGAAGCATTCTCGAACTGGTTCATGTCAAAGAGCAACTCTGCCTGAAAGAATGCCATCTCGAGCGCGTGAGGCGAATCAAAGAAATATTTTGAGTAGAGAACATACGCATAAGCTGCCTGGGTCTGCACTTGAGGAGATTTCGAATTCTGAGCTGTTTGATGCAACTGTAATACGTGATTTCGAAGCGTGGTTTCTTGCAAGCGAAGTGTCTCGGTCGTCAGCTTCGCATTCTTGGTATTTTCTTTTTTCCACTGACTTGAAGGACCAAAATTTTCGAGCCAGTTAATCAACTCTTCTCGAAACGCTTTTTGGTCAGAAGTCGCATAAGACAGGAGAATTTGATACTGATAATCCGCAGCCTTTTCAGCTGTTGGATTTTTCTGTATCATTTGCTTATAAAGAAAGTTTGATGCCTCTCGGTTACCATTGTCTGAGTATGTGTGAGCCAAGTGCTCAACCATGCTAAAAGCTTTTGTTTCATCTTGAACAACTTCATAAAACTTTTGAGCGGCAGTTTTGTATTCTCCACTTTCAGCAAAAAATGGTACGTAATCACGAACAGCTTCAGCCGCTAAACGTACTTTATTGACATTATTGCCAGTCGAGTTTGTGCCCTTAACAGCTTCTTGCGGGCCTCCACTTAACTTAACAACTCGCTCAAGTGACTTCAAAGCAGCTTCTGTTCGATTGAGACGATAAAAACACCAAGCCGCTTTATAGTAGGCAAAAGTGAGTAGTCGACTACGTCTTTTCGCAATAACTTTTTGATAGTTCTCGAGCGCCGCTTGCCATTGTTCGTTCTCAAAGTAGTACTCACCTAGTGCGAAATTACTTTCAACAACATATTCACTTTCAGGAAAATCGCGAACAAGTCGCTTGTAGTAGCCTTCTCCAACTTGAGAGCGTCCAACCTCAAAATTGTGATAACCTAAAAAGAAAAGAGCCTGATCAATTTTTTGATCTTGCGGAAAGTCTTTAATAAACCACTCGTAGAGCTCGATTGCCTTGAGATTGTAGTCGTGGGCAACCTTTAAATCGAGGTGGGGTTTCACTTTCGTTTTCTGATCGGCATATAGCTTTAACTCTCGATCGTACTCGGCCTGTTTGCGAAATTCGATGAGTTTTGACTTCTCTTTATATCGCTCAGCTAAACGCAGCCAAATTTCGCCACGATTTTTACTTTGTTTGTATTGCTGGGACAATTTAAATAGATCGCTAATCTCTTTATCGAGTAGCTTTTCGTACTCAACTTCTTTGGTATTTCCCTCGTAGAATTCAGAATTTCGAGGAGGCTTTACAACCTGCATATTTCGAGGAATCACTTTAGGACTAAGAAGTTTTTCAGATTGAGGTAGAGCCACCGAATTTCTAGTAATTCCTAAAGAGTCTTTTCCGGTGCGAGGTCGCGAATACATCTGAGCTCTCTTTTTTGCAGCTGCCGCTTTTGCTGCAGGCGAATTTGAA
>JAYUEB010000175.1:0-6633 GCA_043739525.1 Bdellovibrionales bacterium | reverse complement strand
TTAAAAACTTTGCAGAAGTTTATAACCTTTCATGAGAGCAAAACATTTTCACCTGATTCATATGAGAGTGATTTCTTGGAGCCCTGGAGCCAGTGGGTTACAGTTCATACTGGACGGCGAACGGAAGATCATTTAATCAAACATCTCGGAGATATTTCGGACCTAACTTTTCCTCAGATTTGGGAAAAGCTCAGTGAATTTAAAATTACTTCTGGAGTTTGGGGCGCAATAAATGGCAGCAAGGGAAGTGCGAACCATTGTCAGTTTTTCGTTCCAGATCCGTGGACATTTTCTGAAGAGGCCCATCCCAAGGGGTTGAATTTTCTTGTTAGTTTACCTCGTTATTTAGCTAAAAATAGAAAAAGATTGAGTGTGTTTAAGATCATCTCGCTTTTGTTTGGATTTTTAGCGATTCTAAAAAACCTGGAAGTGATTAGAGCGCTTTTAATTGGAATTCCGCGCCTGTTGGTCCAAGTAATTAAAGATGGGATAAAGGAATACTCTTTTTTCACTTTATTTGAGTACTTATCCACTCTTGAATTTATAAGAATGCAAAAAAAGATGCAGCCCGATATCTCTTTTTTATTTATAAATTCCATGGCCCATATTCAGCATTATTATTGGAAATTCGAATCGCTTAAAAATTTGGAAAGATTTAGATTCACGATGACTTATATCGATAGAATTTTAGCCAAAATAGATAAACTCGGATGTGATGTCATTCTTTACAATGCCCTTTCCCAGATATCTACAGCGAAGGACGATCCTTGGATTGGATATCGCCCGGTTGATCATGATAGTTTCCTAAAGTTTTTAAAAGTTCCCTATAAAGGAGTTGAACCTTTAATGAGTTTCGATGCCATTCTGCTATTCGAAAAAGAGGCAGACCTTGAAAAGGGCCGTATAATTTTAGAGTCTCTCAAATTAAATGGTAAACCCCTGCTGTTAGTTGAGTCCTATAAAGGCAATCGGCTTAAACTTTTTTATCGCGTAGTGGTAACTCATGATGTGCAATCATCAGAACATGTGGAATCCGACAATTCTGCCGTTAGATTTCGTCTTTTAGACCACCTTGCTCCAATTGCCGTAAGAACAGGAAAGCACATTCCCGTTGGAAATATTTTTTCAAGCCTCCCAATTTTTCCTGATCATATCGAAAATAAAGATGTCATGAGCTTTGTTGAAAAGCACTTACTTGCAGATAAATTAAATTCAGGTTTAACGTAATGTTCTTTTTGCTCACTTCTTTTAGTATTATAGGGTGGTTCCAAGGCCTACGCATGTTTACCTCAAGGAATCTAGATGCTTTATGGCTGCCCTTTACGTTGGTAGCTGCCGTCAGTACAATTTATTTTGCAAGCCTTGTGAATCTTCTATATCCAGCTTCAGTGTTGTTGTTGACTGGAGGAATTGCACTATTAATCTGGGACCTGAGTTTAAGAATATTGAAACGATCTCAACAATCTTTCTGGACACCGGGATTAATTTTTTTTATATCGCTAAGCGCTTTGTATTGTCTCCGCTATCTGAATGCGTCACTTCATGTGTGGGATGAATTTGGTTGGGGATTGGCATCCAAAGACATTTTTTTACGTCATGGTTTGTTTGTGGAGAATAGTGCTGTCACTTTTAAAAACTATCCGCCAGGTGGGGCTCTTCTCCATTACTTTTTTCTTTTCGGCGGAAACTTTTCTGAAGGTGTTGCCTATTGCTCAATGGCTTTCTTATTTATTTCTTGTTTTGTTCCGCTCGTGGAGCTCGCTCCTAGAAAAATATGGGCTTATGGAATAATTGTTGCTTCATGTTTCTACTTGAAAGCTGGAGTAGGTGAAGGTCATCTCCAGCTGCTTATGATGGATTGTCTTTTCGGTTCAGTTCTTGGAGCAGGAGCAATTCTTTCGTATTTTGTACTTAAAGAAGTGAAGTTAAAGCTTTTTCTTATCCCATTTTTGATTTTTATTGTTTTACTTAAGCCAACAGGAATCGTTTTATCAGGGTCATTTTTTCTTATTATTTTATTAGCTGCATCTATTGAGCTTTTCAGTAGTCAGCACCGCCCATTTAAAATATGGCTTGATTATTTATGGGTGATGCTAGCGATTTTGGCGGCACCACTTTTGACTTACGCAAGTTGGGGATGGTGGAAGGGGAAAATAAATGCAGTTGAAATTATGGCTTCTCCGAAGCTGACTATTTCCGAACTAGTAAATGCATTTTTTGGGATGGGGACTGAGCGGCAAATCGAAATATTCAATATTTTTTTTAGTCGCTTACCTCAAAGCAAGTTTTTCGCATGGTTTTTGGGGTTTACCTTGTTTTTTGTTGTGATTTTTTATCTTGCGCCCCAAAGATCATTACGTCGTTTCTTTGGCGCAATCTATTTTTCTTTTTCTTTGGGATGGCTCATCTTTTTATCAGCACACTTTTTTGCTTATCTTTTTATATTTTCAGATTTTGAAGCCAAAGGTTTAGTTTCTTTCGAGCGATATCAAAGCCCATGGATAATAGCATTTCTAATGGCAAGTCTGACTTCAGCCTTCTTTTTAAAGCAACATCTCAGTCAAAAATCTCGAATTCCCTTTATATTATCCGGAGCACTATATCTTGCAATTGCTGCTGGAGCAAATTCTGAAGAATGGTTTTTTTCCTCGCGTACATTTGTTGCTCCAGAGCGAGTTAGATTAAGCCCTGCCCGTGATTTGCTAAACCAGCAGGTGCCGCAAGGGAGTAAAGTATGGGTGATCTTTCAACATAGCACGGGGATAGAGAAGATGATCTTGGCATACGAGCTGGCGCCAAGTATTGTGAATTTTTGGTATTGGAGTTTAGGCACTAAGCTTGATGCCAAAGACGTGTGGACAAACGCATGGCCCTTAGAAAAATGGGAAACTGAGCTAAAATCTTATGATTTTGTATATATTGGTAAAGCAAATGAAGACTTTTGGCAGAGATATGGAAAAATATTCCCACCTTCACAGCCGTTTGATGATGGTTCGCTTTTTAAAATACAGGTTACCAAAAAAGATCGTATCGAACTTCAGTATGTTGGGACTTCAGCATCGGACAAGACTTCTGAATAGGAGAAGAACATGAGCGATAAATCAGACTTGATCAATAAGCCCATTCTAATTACCGGAAGTAATGGTGGAATTGGTCTCAGTACGGTTGAATGTTTTTTAAAAGACGGATACCGAAAAATTATTTGTCATCACAGATCAAATGATCAAGAGCTTACGAGTCTTTTGAAAAAATATGATCTCGATCCAACTGATTTTATGTTTCAAGCTGAATTAACAGATGAGGAGCAAGTTAAAAAAATGCGAGAAGCTGTTGAATCAAGGCATGGTTCGCTTTGGGGATTATTCAATCTTGCAGGAGCTTCAAGTAGTTCCATGTCGTGGAAAACTTCTTTAGCAGATTTTCGTCAAATTTTAGATGCCAATTTGACGAGTACATTTTTATGCACCCGAGAATTTTTACCTGCAATGCGGGCAGCCGGTGGCGGGCGAATTATTAATACTTCAAGTGTGGTGGCTCAAATGGGTGTTGTAGGAGCCGCTCACTATGCAGCGGCCAAAGCTGGTATTGAGGGCTTGGGCCGAGCTATTGCTCTGGAAGTTGCAAATAAAAATATTACGGTTAATACCATTGCCCTGGGATATTTTGAATACGGATTACTTCATCAAATTTCGGAACCTATTTTAGAAGGTATAAAGTCCACAATTCCAGCAAAACGCTGGGGGCAGGCAAGTGAAGTTCAAGGGATGCTTGAGTATTTGTTAAGTTTGAAATCAGCATTTGTTACCGGTCAAGTCTTTCAATTGAACGGCGGGCAGCATCTATGAGTTATCTGGAGTTTCGTCACCTAGTTCCGTCGTCAGACGAGGCAGAAAGGCAGCGATTATTTGTTGACGCCTTTCCTGAGCTCAAAGGAACTAGTGTCGACAGTCTTAAGCATTACTTGTGGAAGTTTCGAACATTTCCTTCTTCAAAACCTGCCTATGAATATCTTGCTGTGAATTCTCAAGAATTCTTGGGTTACTACGCTGCACTTCCGTATTCGTATCAGCTATCAGGTAAATCAGCACTAGCAGGAATGGTTTGCGACGTAATGACAACTTCCCAATCTCGGGGCCAAGGGATATTCACAAAGATTGGACATTTTGCGACCTCTGAAATGCAAAAGATGGGATTAGATTTTACCACAGGCTATCCAATTCGGCCCGGAGTTATTCCGGGACATCTTAAGGTTGGTTGGAAAGTTGTTTTTCCACTGCCCTTGTATCTTCGAGTTTTTAAATCAAAAAATCTTTTAAAAAAAATCAAAGTAAGTTTTTTATCACCCGTGGTGGATATCTTCTTTTCACTTTATCGGATATTGAGTCACCTTCCGGCTGCGTCATCTGAGTATATTGGTTCTGTTATGAGTCCGGAATTTTTTTTTCAAAGTGAAAATCAGTACAACGATTTCTTTGAGTCCTGGAGAAAACAGGTTCCCAACCACTTAATTAAAGACTTTAAATTTTTAAAATGGCGAACAGGGGCTCCGGGAGCTAGTTACCGTTTTCTTGTGATTCAAAAAGGAAAGCAATGGGTGGCTGTGGCGATTCTACGGAACACGGAACTTCAAGGCGTCCCTTCAACTGCAATTCTAGATTTGATGCTACTTGATTCCGACAAAATAAGTGCGCGTCGTTTAATAAGTCGATGTCTTTATGAAGAGTCTGTTAGAAGTAAAACCGAAGTTTGTGCCATGATGATGAGCCCATTTTCAGCAAAAAAAATTGGAATTTTTGGAATGGGGTTTTTGCGTTCGCCTGCGACATTTAATTTGATTATTAAAAAACTAAATCCTAATTTGACAGACGAAGTTCTCTTTTTGGAAAAAAATTGGCAATTGGGATGGATCGACAGTGATGATCTATGAAAATTCTTTTTCTTTTGGCTCATCAAGATGATGAAATAGTTTACATCAATCGTATAAAATTAGAAATTGTTCAGAGAAGCGAAGTCTCAGTTGTATATCTGACTAACGGGCAGGGCAAGGGTTCGGAGTCTTTAATTCGAAACGAAGAGTCACTTCGTTGTTTAAGGTCAGTTGGGCTTTCAGACGAAAAAGTTCATTTTTTGGGTGAAAAATTCGGATTTCCTGATGGCAAATTAGTTTTTCATTTAAGCAAATCTTTGCAAGTGTTACTTGAGTGGGGTGGACAAAATGAATTCGACAAAATATACACGCTAGCTTGGGAAGGGGGACATCCCGATCATGATGCCCTTCACCTAATTTCCTTGGCGTTTGCTCGGAAAAAAAAATGTTTAAATTATGTGTATGAAGCCGCTCTTTACAATGGCTTCCGATGTCCTCCCAAGCTATTTCGGATGTTAAGACCTATACGAAGGCGGGTTGACTTTGAAATCAGAACTTTTAGTCTTTCTGAAGCAATAACGTGGTTTTTAAAAATTCGTTTTTTTACCAGTCAGAAAGTAACATGGTTGGGGTTAGGGCCGGATTTTTTCTATAGGGTAATCTTGTATCGGCAAGAGTTGTTTCAAAAGGCTGACCTTCAGATGGCTTTATCAAGGCCTCACGAAGGTCCATTGCTCTATGAGACTCATGGACGAATGAGCTTTGAAAAATTTCAAGAGGCGGTGGGATCATTTCGAAATGAGTTAACTCAGTAATCTTGGTTAACGAAAGAAGTTTATGCCGCTCGAGAAAAATGAGATAACCTATGGGTTGCCCTAAGATAACTCTGCACCGACACTCTGTGATGTCCTGACCCCTGGTTCAAATCGAGCTCGTATTTATTGGGCTAGGCCTGCGGATCATTCCCAAGATGACTTTGAGGCCAGCTGTAACGGCTATCCAAAAAACTTAAGTGAAGATAAAAGACTCCCAGAATACAAGTATGAGGCTTCAAAAGCAAGCTTAGGAAACCACTGCCATGACGAGGGAATATTTTTAAAACAAGGTCATGAAATTCTAACGCCCGAAGATAAGCAGAATTTGATTCAGTTTCTTCAGACTTTATAATAGGCTTCTTAAGAGGACATTGATGAAAAGAAAAGTACTGCTGACAGGTTGTGCCGGCTTTATTGGAAGTAACTTTGTTAAAAAAATCACACTCAAGAAACAAGTGTCTGAGCAGAATGATTTTTTTATTCTAGATGCCCTTACGTATGCTGGTAAATACAGTCATATCCAAAAAGAAGTTGAAAACCATCCTCATTTAAGATTTGAACAAGCAGATATTCGTGACCTTGCAAAAGTTCAAGAAATATTTGCGCATGAAAAATTTGATTCTGTGATTCATTTCGCAGCCGAAAGTCACGTTGATCGATCGATTATAAATCCAAATATTTTTGTGGAAACGAATGTCTTGGGAACTCTGAATTTGCTACAGGAAAGCGTTAAATTATTCGAAAAAAACAAAAACTTTAAATTCCTCCACATCAGCACCGATGAAGTGTATGGCAGTTTAAAATTAGAAGATCCTCCCTTCACCGAAGAAACTCCGATCGCGCCGAATAGTCCTTATAGCGCTTCAAAAGCCAGTTCAGATCTTTTAGTTCGGTCATTCTATGAAACTTACAAATTGCCTGCGCTGATCACTCGGTGCTCAAATAACTATG
>JAYUEB010000174.1:0-6680 GCA_043739525.1 Bdellovibrionales bacterium | reverse complement strand
AAAACTTGAGAAGACATTAATGCCGGCATCGAATATTTACTACCCATTGACTGGTGCTTCTGTGAACTTAAAAGGCGGAGAAATTTTGCTTGATATGAAGTCTTGCACAAAATAAATTTTAGAGAAAATAAGTATTATAAAAGGTCTCGCTAGTAATGCGAGACCTTTGCTTTGTCTATTTTACTAGGTAAGGCTTGTAGGTTGTTGTTATGACATCACCAGAAAATCCACGAGTCTCCACGATTTGAAGCGTGCGGTAGCTGTCGGCAGAATTTCTTCTTTTTCCTTCAAATTTGTAAACGATATTCGTAGCGCTTTCTTCTGAAACAGTTATACTCATGTGTTCAGTTCCCTCATTGAAAGTGCTAACTTCTTTTGGCCTCGACATCAAGGCGCGCATTGCTTGAAAGCTTTTAAAATCAAGTTCCTTCTGTGGTTCATCTGGCGGAAAAGCAACTATTGAGCCAATATACACACAGCGATCGGTAGTAGCATCATACTCTACTCCGTCTGCGCACTTTTTTTCTTGTGCAATTGCAAAGCTTGTGCAACGGGATAGTTAATTTTTAATAGCGATCGCGTTATTAAAATCAAATTTCTTTGAAGCTACACTCGTTATTACGATGACAGTCTTTTTGGCTCCTCAGTAGGGGGACCAAAAGATGATTACGGTGGCGAACATGGGGACCTTTTAGGCCTCGCTGAAATTGATTAAATGTCCCCTGATTAGAGCGGTCAGGAGAGCTAAGACTTTTGAATCTGTATAAATCCTCTTTAGATGGGCCAGGCCCCCTTTGTTCACCTAACCTTAACTCCGGCATAAGGCGAGCGGCCGATGGCTCACGCATCAGTCCTCGTCCACGCAAAAAAAGCAGCTGTCTCAGAAATTCGTGCGTAAGGTTGAGGTCGGCATCAATTCATTTAAGATTTATTACATAGTTGATAACGACCATTACAAAAGGGAAATCAGCCTTAAAAAGACTGCCCACTTCTTAGGTGATACGGGTGGGCACGGTGCAAAAATGTCTAAAAATTTAGGTTCGAATACTTTGACATTTGGTACCCGGGACAGGACTTGAACCACGTTTCGCGCTAAAAGGTGCCAGTGGCACGTTTTAGTGTGAAGCGTAGAACGAAGTTCGGCGACAGTGCCAAAGGCACGATAGCCGAACGCAGTGATGCGACTGAGCGGTACCCGCGAAGTCGCGGTTCAGTAGAATCAAGAATCATCGCACAAAGAAAATTTTCGAAAAAACAAAAAGTTTGGTACCCGGGACAGGACTTGAACCTGCAAGCTCTTTCGAGCACGTGGACCTGAACCACGCGTGTCTACCAGTTCCACCACCTGGGCATTAATGAAAGAGAAACTTACCCCAGAATCGACCTAAAAGGCAAATATCTTGACTCAAATAGGTGCTAAGGCGGCAAAAACTCTTGGTATTGTCATTGGTGCACCGCTCATGATAGCGTGTTCTCAATGAAGAAACCTCATCGCAAGGGCAACAAAAAATCTCGAAGCAACAACTCTGATTCTAACCAGTCACGAAACGATTCAAAAAGATCGGGATCTGACGGCGAGAATCGCAAAAGCTCCTCGGAACCTGCAACAAACACACGCAGCGGAGCAAAACCTATAGGCAATACTTTGCGCGCAGGAATCCGAGCCTCAAGCTCAGTGCGAAGTCTGAGTTCAATTATTGGTGGTGGCAGAAGTGGCGGAGGCGGAATCCTTGCCAAAGTCGCTCAACGTCCAAGTTTTGGAGCTCCAACAGCATCGAATTCCAATTCGAAACCCCTTTCAGCAAAGTCGGGAAATTCAAAACCGACATTTAAAAAACCAAATCAAGGTTCAAATCAGCGAAAACAATCCGAAGAAAAAATTCAAGTTGTTCAAAATAAACATCTCGAAGGACTCAAATATGTCGAAGGCATTATTAAATGTCATCCAGACGGATATGGGTTTTTAATTCCTGACGATCCGAAACATCCTGACGTCTATATCTCACGACAATTTATGACTTCGATCATGACAAATGATCGCTTGAGAGTCATTGTTCACAAAACACGAAATGAAGAACGACTCTCGGGTGAGGTTGTTGAAATTCTGGCTCGAGCTGTGAAAAAGGTTGTCGGCAAATTTTTACCTGTTGATGTGAAGTACGGTGTGATTCTAGATGAGAATCGCCATTGGGGTTCGGATTTAAGAATTCGATCTGAAGACTCTCTTGGCGCCAAAGAAGGCGACGTTGTCGTTGTTGAGATCACAAGTTATCCGGGTCGCAATCAAGATTTTACAGGCCACGTCGTGAGTATTATCGGTGATTCGGCAAATCCATTGAACGATATTACTCGCATTATTCATTTACATAATATCCCGCATGAGTTTTCGAAAGAATCTGAACTTCAAGCAAAGGCCTTTTCACCTCATGTCAGTGAACGAGATACTCAGGGCCGAGTCGATTTAAGAAGTAAAAATTTGATTACAATCGACGGAGCAACAGCAAAAGATTTTGACGATGCCGTCTATACTGAAGTTGATGACAAAGGTTTTCGCGTTTGGGTAGCGATTGCCGATGTGAGCCACTATGTTCAGCCCGGCTCTCCCATTGACGACGATGCTTATGAGCGTGGAACCAGCGTTTACTTTCCAAATTATGTTGTTCCGATGTTACCTGAGGCTCTCTCCAATGAACTTTGCTCTTTGAAACCAAAGGTGGCCCGTCTCTGTTTCGTTTGCGAAATGCAAATGAACTTTCAAGGCGATATCGTTTCACACGAATTCTATGAAGGCGTGATGGAGTCTAAAGCTCGCGTCACTTACGGAGAAGCACAAGAGATTCTCGATGGCAAAACTCCGAGCCATCTCAATCATATCGAAGCCAATATTAAGAATTCCCGCGACATTGCAAAAATTTTAATGGCAAAGAGATTTCGTGAAGGTTCTCTCGACTTAGAAATTCCTGAAACTCAAGTGATCGTCAATGAAGCGGGCGAAGCGGTTGATATTATCAAGTCTGAAAGACTTTTTGCTCACAGATTAATTGAAGAGCTCATGCTTGCTGCGAACGTATCAGTCGGTCGATTCTTAGGTGAACAAAATATTCCCGGAATTTACCGCATTCACGAAGAGCCAAATGAAGAGAAGATCGCAGATCTTCAAAAATTCTTATGGAACTTTGGCGCCAAAAATTCTTTGACCGGCAAAGACCGTCTTCAAACTAAAATTTCAAAAACTCTCGAAAGCTTTAAGGGTAAGCCTGAACAGCAGATCTTGAGTATGTTAACTTTAAGGGCCATGAACCAAGCAAAATATAGCTCACAAAATGTCGGGCACTTTGGTTTGGGTTTTTCTCATTACTCGCACTTTACTTCTCCTATCAGACGTTATCCTGATCTGATTGCACATCGACTACTCAAAAGCTTGTTGATGCCAAAGTACAAGAGCTGGGGTTTAAGCGAAGATCAGCTGGCGACAGCTTCAAGCATGTTAAGTGCTTGTGAGCAAAGATCGGTAAAGGCTGAACGCCAATTGGTTTCGATTAAAAAGGCCCGCTTTATGCAAAAATTTGTGGGTGAGAAGTTTGATGGAGTCATCAGCTCGGTTGCAAGATTCGGCATTTTCGTTAATTTGAGAGCCTTTGATGTCGATGGTCTCGTTAAAATCGAAAACCTTGGAGACGATCGTTTCACTTTTGATCCCGAAATGCTCTTGCTTTTAGGTTCACGCACCAAGGCAAAATTTAAAATTGGCGACAGTATTGAAGTTTTTGTGACCGGCGTTGACATCGAAGCCGGAAAGATCGATTTTAAATTAACGGCGGATGAACCCAATGAAGCGGGTTCAGAAGACGGCGAAAACTCTTGGGAAAAAGAAAGCTTTGAGAAACGACAAGACAAAAGCTCGAAGAGAAACAAGCCTAGAAAAGCTAAAGAAGGAAGAGGACAGCTGAGTGCCCAGGAAGAAAAATCCCAGACGCCTGGGGAATACACTAAAAAACGCGGCAAGGATGAGGACAATCGTAGCGGTCTTCGCAAAAAACGGTTTCCAAAACGTCGCCGAAAAAATTAAGCTAGGCCGCTTCGTTCTCGAACGCTTTACTCAAATTGATGTCGATAAATATTCTGCTCCCGAGCGCCTTCGCATGTGTTTTGAAGAGCTCGGACCGACCTTCGTAAAACTTGGACAATTGCTAGCGACTCGCCCCGATCTTATTCCTGAAGAGTTTGTCGATGAATTCAAACGCCTTCATGATCAGGTTGCAAGCGTCGGATTTGACCAAATTGAACGTGTTATTGAACGCGAGTTTAATACTCCAATCAAAAATGTCTTTCTCGAGCTCGATCCACACCCCCTAGCTGCTGCCAGTATCGCTCAGGTTCATCGCGCTAAACTTCTTGATGGAACCGACGTCGTCGTGAAAGTTCAGCGTCCTGGCATTGTTGAAGTCATTAAAAACGATATCGGAATTTTATATTTTATCGCCGACCTCTTACAAAGTTATGTTCCTGAATCGAGACCTTTTAATCCGACTGGAATTGTCGACGAATTCTTTAAGAATCTCGAACTCGAAACTGACTTCGTCATCGAAGCAAATAATATCCGCCGGTTTACTGAGAACTTTAAGAACGAAACCTCTGTTAAAATCCCGAGAGTCTATTTTGAATACTCAGGCAAACGAGTTTTAGTTCTTGAAATGCTCAAAGGTATTCCATTGAGCCAGCCCGCTTCAGTGAAGCAAGAAGGCGTCGATCCTCTCGAGGTCATGCGACTCGGAGTTCGCACCTACTTTAAAATGGTTTTTCGTGATGGGCTTTTTCATGGAGATCTCCATGCCGGCAATCTATTTATTTTACCCAACAACCAAATCGGTTTAGTCGATTTTGGAATCGTCGGACGCATCAATCGCCGCACTCAATCGGCTATCGCAAATATGTTTGTCTGTCTGTATGCCGAAGACTACGAACGTTTGTCGTACGAGTACGTTGAACTTGCTCCTTATAATGACCAAATCGATGTGGACGAGTTTGCGCGAGACCTCCAAAATCTTTTAGCTCCGCATTTTGGTCTCTCAATGAAAAATGTCGATCTCGGCAGACTCTTGATGGGTACAACCCAAGTCGCAGCCAAACATCATCTCGTATTACCGACAGAGCTCATGATGTTTTTTAAATCGATCGTGACCGTTGAGGGTATGGGACGTCTGTTAGCAAAAGATTTTGATCTTCTTCCGCATGCAATTGAATTTTCAAAAGAGCTTGTTCAAGATCGCTATCAACCAAACCAAGTCAAAGCTGATTTAACTTTGCTTGGTCAAGATATCGGTGGCCTTCTCTACAATTTGCCACGACAGATGAAGCAATTTATTCGCAAAGTGAATCATCCTGATTTCGCTGTTAAAATCAGCGTTCATGAAATCGAAGATTTAAAGAGATCTGTGGAAACAGGCTCTAATATTGTGTTTCTGGGCCTTATCATCGGAGCTCTTATTCTTGCAGGTTCAGTCAGTCTATTCCTAGATCATGGCCCCTACGTCGCAAGTATGCCTGTCGTCAGTGGCCTACAATTCTTGCTGGCAGCGCTTTTCGGGCTACTCGCGTTTTATAACTATATTAAGAAATAAATGTCGCCGTAACCGAAAGGTACCTGCTTAGTTTTGGAGGCGCATTGCGCCTCCAAAACTAAGCAGGTACCTTTTTTCGTCCTACTGTCTAGCAATTCAACGTTTCTTCGGGTGGTGCGATTTGGCGCCTAAATGCTTGTACCTATTCTAAAAACAAAGACAAACAAGCAAACTTACTTCGCTTTCTTAACTATCATTCCACAATTCTAAACTACGCATTTTTTAGGTATAGCGCTTGCTTCGAGTTGAAGCGAACAGATGAACCAATAACTTTCTATAGGAGAAATGTATTATGAAATTAGTATTTAATGTTCTTGCAGCTTTAGGCTTACTTGCTTCGGCAAATGCTTTTGCTAACGGTCCACAACAAGATCGTCACTCAAATTTCGAAATGAGCGAGCGAGCATCTTCCGTTCCTAAAATCCCTTTTTGCGGTGGTAGCGCAAGCGTTCAACGTCTTGGAGGAACACTTTATCTTGTGATTTCTAACACTCACAATTGTTCTGACATCACAATGGACGGCAAACTCATTGGTCATTTACATGACGGAGAAGGTACCGATTACGTTGGTCTTAAAGAGCGCGTTGGACAAAACAGTTTTATCGTAAGAGCTCAATCAGAGAACGGTAACACAAGCGCGACTTTCCACGTTCAATCTTACCGTCAACCAGCCCCAAAGAACCAAATCAACGCGTCATCACCTGCTGACTTTACACTTTCAACTACATTGTTTGGCCTTCGTTCAGGCTACCTTGATGATTGCGGTGGAGAGGCTTTCTTGATTATCTCGGGCGGCAAAGCTTACGTTGATCTTTCTAGAATGCAACGTTGTGGCGAATACGATATTTTGGCTGTTGACGGACGACCTGTTGAATTTCCAAAGACTTCAATTGGCGCGCCAATTCAGTTGGGATATCTTGGTCAAGACAACACTTACAAAATCGTTGTACGATCTCAAAATGCTAAAAAAACTGGTAACTACGACGTATTTGACGTACGAGTTAAGTAATCACTAAAAGTGCCAGGTTCATTTTTTGCTGAAGTAATTCTTCAGCAAAA
>JAYUEB010000173.1:0-6689 GCA_043739525.1 Bdellovibrionales bacterium | reverse complement strand
GATACAAAGCCAGCAAAGATAAACTTTGTACGGCAACTCCTCAATTCGAAGCTTTGTCTAAAACCAATACTTCACTTCAAACAACACTTTCAAATGTGTTAGTTGCTTTTCAAACTCCGGGCACCTGCATGGATGGATTTAAAGTTTTTAAAGATAAAGATGGCTCAGTAGACTTGCGCCAGCTTGAAGGCGTCGGCAAAAGCTTTTTGGATAATTGTAAAAAGAAATAGGCCTGATTTAAAAGACGAAAAAAAAGCCGGTTCAGACCGGCTTTTTTTATTTCAGAATTACCTTTGAATATTTGCGATTTCTGGCTGTCCCGAGAAGCGATACCCTACTCCACGTACGGTGTGTATATGGTCTCCCATGCCACCCAATTTCTTTCGAAGCGCGGCCATGTGAACGTCAATCGTTCGATCACTTACGTTTAAATTACCAAGTGCTCGGGCTCTTAAACCTTCGCGAGAAAGAACTTGATCACCCTGCTTCAAGAGCTCAGTCAAAATTTTAAATTCAGTCAAAGTAAGTGGGATTTCATCTTGGCCAATCAGCGCACGATGACCAACAAAGTCGAGTTTCAAGTTTTGAAACTGAATCGCGTCCATTTTTTGAGAATCACCTGCAGACTCATTTGCTCGTCTGTGAAGTGCGCGAATGCGTGCGCAAAGCTCTTTTGGCTGAAATGGCTTCGCCACGAAGTCATCAGCGCCCGTCTCAAGCGCAATTACTTTATCTGCCTCAGTCGCAAGCCCCGAAAGCATGATAATCGGAAGTTTTGAAAATTGTTGTGAAGATCGAACTTCATTAATCACTTCTCCGCCCTTTTTTAATGGCATCAAGTGATCAACGATCAAGATTTGAGGCATGTGTTTTTTCAAGTTCGTCATGATATCCATGCCATCAGCGAAGGAAACAACGTTAAAACCTTCATCTTCTAATACCGTATGCATGATTTCGCGAATTACGGCCTCGTCCTCGATAAACATAATTCTAATCGACATAAATAAATCCCGTCTTGGGTAATTAATTTTTTAGTAAACTACCCCGAGTCGCAGAAAAAAAAAAGCCTTAACATCCTGCGAGCGACAAATTTTTTAAAACGCAGGATACTTCGAGCTTTCGTAAGTTTTACCTATATGAAATTTTTGACATTGGTCAAATTGCGACCCTGTTTGACGGCTTTCTAGTTCAGAGAGAGCCTATAGACTTCGTTTCGAATTTTTTGCTGATCTTCAGGGGTCACTTGGTATTTTCGGCCGCAAAACTCGCAGCTGACGTCGAGAGCCTTGTTTTCCTCGATCATACTGTCTAATTCGTCCACTCCAAGGAGCATCAGCGATCTTTTCATCCGTTCCACATTGCAACGGCATTGGTATTCCACTTGATAATCGTGTTCGAGCTCGATCAGTTTAAAATCTCCAAGGTAGTCATTGATCAGTTCCCGAGGGGTTGCTCCATCCAAAATCCGCTTTGAAATACTTTCAGCCTTTTGGACGCGCGCTTCGATTTGCGACACCATTTTTTCAGTATGTCCCGGCATCATCTCAATTAATACTCCGCCGGCAGCATTCACGCGGCCATATGTGTCTAGATGAACCCCGAGAGAGACGACAGATGGAATTTGATGAGATTGATCAAGATAAAAGGCAATATCGTCGCCAATTTCACCTGATCGAATGATCACCGTTCCACGATGTGGATGACTTTGTGTCGGCAGATGATGAGTCACCGTCAAAAGACCAATTCCGATGGCATGCCCAATGAGAATTTTTTCTCCTGTAATTTGTTCGGCATAGGTCGGATTGGCAGTAAAAGCCCTCGTTTTACCTTCGAAGCTTGCCTCGGCAAAAATCGTCTGAAGTGGCCCGTTGCCACGAAAATACATGCTCAAAACTTGTGAATTTTTAAGATGACTTGCCATGAGCAAAGCTCCAACCGTAGCCCTGCCGACCGCCACAGCCGGAATCGGCATGAGTTCTTGAATTTTACGCATTTCTTCAACAACAGTGGTCGCAACGACTACCGACGCGCGAACACCCAGATCTTCTGATAAAAACTTATGAACACGCTCGATAAAAGCCCCTTTTTACGCTTTAAAAAAATCGCCTCCCTATTCTTCGACGGGCCCTTGGCTTTCAGGCAAGCGAAAAGCCAACTTTATGCAAGGCAATATTTACTTGTGACCCAAAATTCAATGGACTTGCTCTCGAGCTTTTCATATCAATGATCAACTATATGCATTTGAATGGACAAAACATCTGGGCCGTCGGTCGCAACTATGCAGAGCATATTCGCGAGCTCGGCAATCAGCCAAAATCCGACTCTCCTCAGACTCCAAAAAATCCCATGATTTTTTTGAAGGCAGGATCTTGTCGCGTTCCCAATCGGAGCACTTTCACACTCCCCAGCTTCTCGGCTGATATTCATCATGAAGTCGAGATCGCCTTGAGATTTGGGCCACTTTTAAAAATCGACGCCTTTACGGTCGCACTCGATTTAACCGCTCGTGATACCCAAAATGCTTTAAAAGAGGCTCGTCATCCTTGGACTTTGGCAAAATCTTTTAAAAATGCTTGCCCGCTCGGCGATTGGTATTTTTTTAAAAAAGAAGCCGAAGCAAGTGCCCTCCCTGAACTCAGTGATCTGCACTTTTCACTCAAAGTGAACGGCGAACTGAGACAAAAGGGACATGTTTCTGAAATGATTTTTTCAATGCAAGCGATGTGTGATTATTTGCGAGCTCATTTTCCAGTTTTGCCTGGCGATATTTTACTAACAGGAACTCCCGCAGGAGTTGCGCAAATCAACGCTGGCGACACTTTAGATGCTGAAATTTCAAATTTTGTAAAAGCCACCTGGAAGGTCGGAGAAAACCATGCTTGAACAAACTCAAAACTCGAACTCTTCAAAACAATCCATCTCTTCTGGAGGAGCTCCCATGCAGGCGTCGATCAAAGCCAAAGGCGAAACGATTTTTAATTTGATGGAATCTGAAGGCGGATCGATTTTCAATAAAGACTGGTGGTACGGCAAAATAATGGATTGGAGCATGAAAAACGAAAGCTTCAAAACCCAAATGTTTCGCTTTGTGGATGTTCTTCCGTCTCTGCAATCCAGCTCTGAAGTTTCTCGCCATATGAAAGAATATTTTAGCGAAGGTGGAGAAGACATTCCATCGATTTTCAATATGGGGCTTGGCCTTGGATCCCTTGCTCCTGGCCTCATGGCGGGTGCCGTGAAAAAGAACGTCACCGAAATGGCCCGCATGTTTATCACTGGCGAATCGGGACAAGACGCTTTATCTGTCTTAAAAAAAGCGCGCAAAAATAAAATTGCTTTCACCGCTGATCTTCTGGGCGAAGCTTGCTTAAGCGAAGCCGAAGCCTTTGATTATCAAAAAATTTATTTGGATTTGATCACACACTTGGCTCAAGATTCATTGAAGTGGGATCTGATTCCGCAAATCGATGAAGATGCAAATGGCAAAATTCCTTCAGTCAATGTTTCGGTCAAGCTCAGTTCGCTTTACTCACAAATTGACGTCAAAGCTTGGGATCATTCAAAAACAATTTTGAAAGAACGCCTGCGCCCCATTTTTGATTTAGCTCTCGCTAAAAACGTATTTGTGAATCTCGATATGGAGCAATACGAACTCAAAGATATCACCCTCGCTGTTTTCAAAGATTTAATCACCGAGTCCGCTTACAAAAATTATCCTCACTGGGGAGTTGTCATTCAGGCATACCTGAAAGATTCACTTCAAGACGTAAAAATGTTGACCGAATTTGCGCGCACTCGAGGCGTACCATTTACTGTTCGTTTGGTAAAAGGTGCTTATTGGGATTTCGAAACAGTACACGCGGCTCAACAGCAATGGCCGGTGCCAGTTTACACAATCAAAGCTGAGTCAGATGTGAATTACGAAGATTGCGCCGAACATATGCTTCGAAATTCGGGAGTCATTCGTCTTGCTGTCGGTTCTCATAACGTCCGAAGCGTTGCTGCTTGTATGGTGATGGCAGAACAATTTGGTGTAGATCCACGGGCTTACGAAATTCAAATGCTCTATGGAATGGCCGATCCGATTAAGAAAGCTCTTGTGAAAATGGGGGCTCGCGTTCGGGAGTATGCTCCCATTGGTGATCTTTTACCTGGAATGGCTTATTTGGTTCGAAGGCTTTTAGAGAATACTTCGAATGAATCTTTCCTGCGTTCAAAATTCGCTGAAAATATGTCAACGGATTTACTTTTAAGAGATCCTCGTGAAGTTGTCGCTGAAGCCAAACAAAAAATGCCCCCAGCAAAAGCTCCTTCTAGTGCCTTCAAAAATGAACCGCTGCTTGATTTTGGAATTAAAGCCAATCAAGAAAACCTTCTCAAAGCCCTTGCTGATTTTAAGAAAAACTTAGGCAAAGATTATCCCCTTCACATCAATGGCAAAGACTTGATGACGTCTCGAACTCTTGAAAGTCATAATCCTTCTCAACCTTCGCAAATCATTGGTCGAGTTGCAGTTGCCTCGAATGCTGAAGCCGAAAATGCTATGCAAGCCGCAATCACAAGTTTTCAGAGTTTTAAAAATAGCCCCGTTCAAACACGTGCTGCAACTTTAGAAAAGGTCGCAGATATTTTTGCGCGTGATCGCATGAAACTCATCGCGATTGAAATTCTCGAAGCAGGCAAAACTTGGGAAGAGGCCGACGGAGACATCGCGGAAGCAATCGACTTCTGCAGATACTACGCAAAAGATATGCTCCGTCTGAGTCATCCGAAAGCTTGTGGTCATATTCCTGGTGAAACGAGCCAATATATTTATCAGGCAAAGGGAGTCAGTGTTGTTATTGCTCCCTGGAATTTTCCGCTCGCCATTCTCACTGGTATGGTCGCGGCGTCGTACGTAACAGGCAATACGGTCGTGATGAAACCTGCGGAACAAACTCCTATCATCGCTCACTTTTTGATGAAGGCCTTTACCGAAGCTGGCGCTCCAAGCGGAACCGTCAATTTGATTCAAGGATACGGCGAAGAAGTCGGAGAATACCTCACCTCCCACAAAGCTACCGCACTCATTAGCTTTACGGGAAGCAAAGCAGTTGGCCTTCATATCATGACAAAAGTAGGTCAAATTTTACCAGGACAAAAATCAGTGAAACGCGTGATCTGTGAAATGGGCGGCAAAAATGCCGTGATCATCGATAACGACGCCGATCTTGATGAAGCAGTTGGTGGCGTTCTCTACTCGGCCTTTGGATATCAAGGTCAAAAGTGTTCAGCCGCGAGTCGCGTGATCGTTCTTGAAGAAGTTTATCCACGATTTGTTGAACGCCTTGTTGAGGCTGCGAAAAGTATTCGTGTTGCAAGTTCAGAGGACCCAACTGCTTATATGGGGCCTGTCATCGATAGCGAAGCTCAGACTCGAATTTTGAAAACAATTGAAGCTGCTAAAAATGATTCTCAACTTGCATTTCAAGGACAGACCCCTTCTGAAGGATATTTTGTTCCGCCAACAATTTTCAAAGATTGCAAACCCAACTCACGTGTTGCTCAAGACGAGATTTTTGGACCTGTTCTCGCTGTTATTAAGGCCAAAAATATCGACGACGCACTTGAAATTGCAAATGGCACGGAGTACGCCTTGACCGGAGGTTTGTTCTCAAGAAGCCCAGCGAATATCGAGAAAATCAAAGCGCAATTTGACGTCGGAAATTTATATGTCAATCGTGGCATCACAGGGGCCATGGTAGAGCGTCATCCGTTTGGTGGCTTTAAGATGTCAGGACTTGGAAGTAAAACCGGAGGTCCGGATTATTTGATTCAGTTTATGGATCCGAAAGTTGTAACTGAGAATACATTACGACGTGGATTTGCACCGCAAGAAGACTAATGTGGCTAAAACCCCGACTGTGGGGTTTCAGCGCGTAACAGCTGTGACGCCGCAATCTTTTTGAAGAGCGACAACGAGCTTGTCGACTTCTTTTGCTGCCGCGACTTCTTTATCATGAATTCCTGGAAACCAGGCGGTGACACCGCCGACATTAATTTCAATATGATTATTGAGAACGCCAAAATCTCCTCTGAAAAATCCGCCTTCTTTGCTTTTCCAAGAGAAAGTTCGGACATTTTTGTTATCGGGTGACGAAAGTTTGCAATTTGGAAATATCGTCTGAAAGGAATGTTCAATACAGGAATTTGATATTTGGCCTTGGTATTCGACGTCTTTTTTAACAAGCCAATAGCCATCACAACTCGTGAGACCCAAGAATAAAACCAGAAGAATTATGTATTGCATTTTTTAGTGAATATCACAGGGGGTCAGGGTCAGGCAAACGGATATCCGATACCTGATACCTGATACCTGATATCGGCAGCTGCGACGGGCAACGGACTGAAAAACTGCAAACTGCGACTGAAACTGAAAAACAGCAAGCGGCCGACGGCTGCCCGTGGACCGCAAACTGCAAGCTTTAGCTCAAACAGATTTCAATCGGTAAATCATAGCCCCAAGCTGATCCGCAATTACGCTAGCCTCAGCATGATTCAAAATACCAAGTAAGACTTGAGTCTCTCTAAGTGAAGCATAGCTAATCCCATAAAACCGCGCGCGCTCTTTAGGTGATGTCTTCGCCGATCCTTCAGCTAAATTCAGAACAACACTGAGTGTCGCCCTCTCAAGCTGATCTTTTAAAAAT
>JAYUEB010000172.1:0-2217 GCA_043739525.1 Bdellovibrionales bacterium | reverse complement strand
CACAAACGAGGCAAATTCAAAAAATCGTTGAATGGCCCTCTTCGCCCCCAGCGATGACCCCAGATCCCTTCCATTTCCCTGCCAAACTGCAATTTCACATGTGAAAGTTTCCAGTGGTTCAGAATTTCTGAATCGCCGGAAACCCGCTCTCCATTTCGAATTTTCGAAGTTCATTTTCAATCCTAGAGCAGAAATGCGGAGGTTATATGAACAGCTACGGAGTCGTTTTGCGGAAGCTCAGAGCGATCAACAAAGAGCAGATGAAGGTAGCAGCCAAGCGAATCAATCGCAGTGTTGGTTGGCTCTGCGAGGTCGAAAATCAGACAGGTAAAGCCAGAATCAGCGAAGAGGAGTTTAGACGAATCGTGAGTCTTTATGGCGGAGCCAAATATAATGACAAGGAATTCGCCCTTTGGACAGCCAATGCAGCCAAGGCCAAGCCCAAGGAAGACGAGATCTCCTTTGATGGGGCCATTCTTAAGTATTTAAGGCTCAAGAAGCCGATGACCTTGCAAGAAGCTGGTCTCGCTATTGGAGTCACAAAAAGCTGCATAGCTAAAGTTGAGAGCGGAGCCTGCAAGGTGAGCGTTGAGCGAAGAAATCAGCTCTTGAAAGTCTATGGCTACAGTCCGAGCAGCTACAAAAACTTTTACTCACGAGATAAGCGCGCGCTGAATGTTCCGGCGATGTTCAAGCTTGATATTTTGCTGCGAACTTTTGACGAAAAACAACGTCTGGAAGTTTTTGATTTTGCGATGAAGCTAAAAGTCGGGATGCCACAAACTGAAAAACAAAGCTCAAAGGAAATTCAAAAAAAGTGATCTGAAAAACCAAACGAGTGTGAAAGTTTGAAACGAAAAGTTACTTCGAAAAGTAAACTGAGAACTAAACTGAATTTTAAGAAACAAACATTAGGAGAGAAAATGGGTGTATTTAAAGAGGAATTTTATAGCGGAGATCAAATGCTTGAGGAACAAGATATGGCTGATCAAAAGCTCGGCTTGCCAATGTTCAAATCAGCTCAGCAGAAGTCTAAGGTCGAAGTCATTTTTGAATTTAGTGTTCTGAAGCCGAAACCAACTTTGTACCGTGGAGTCAGTGCAGTTGACGGCAGTTTTCGCATGGAAAAGCGAGGGAAAAACGCTAAGAAATTTAGAGCAGTCATGTGGTGTGGATCAGTGGAGAGTTTATTCAAGTTTAGAGAGACTATTGAACCTAATTTTGGAAAATAAAAAAATAAGAAAAGAAATTTTAAAAAACACCAAACAAAAGAAAGAAATAGATTTATGAATTCAGTTAAAGAGATATTTATAGCGGTGGCGATTCTTGTTGGCGGCGGTTTTGCCATTCAAAAAATCCATCAAAAGGTGCGAGCAATGGCATTGCACAAAGTTCAGCAAGGTCTTCCACCCATTGGAAAATTTACCGAGAAGCTCACTGGCATCAAAGCAAGCTCAATTGAGCAAGGCAAAACTCATTGAGAAAAAGCGCCTTGAAATTGATAAATTACCATGAGAAAATCGTCTTTATCGGCGCACATACAGGAGTCTGTGCGCTATGAGTAGTGCAAAACAGGTGGCCTGTCTATACGCGAGAGTTTCCACAGACATGCAATCGACGGGATTGGAATCACAGGTAAGAGCGCTAAAATTATATTGTCAGCATAATGAAATTTCGGACTATGAGATTTTCGCTGACGAAGGTATTTCTGGTGCAAAAGAGTCAAGACCTGCACTCAACCGCCTTATGGAGGCTGTCGAAGCTGGTACCGTCTCACATGTCATTGTTTTTTCATTTAGTCGATTTGCAAGAAGTACTACTCATTTATTAAAAGCACTCCAAAAATTTAAAGATAAAGGAGTGCAGTTCGTAAGCCTCAGCGAGAAGGTCGATACAGGGTCAGCCATTGGGATCGCAATCTTCACAATTTTGGGAGCAATTTCACAACTAGAAAGAGAATTAATTGCAGAGCGGGTTCGTAATGGACTGGCGAATGCAAGAGCTAAGGGTAAAATTCTGGGTCGTAAGAAAATGCGAAACTCAGTTCTGATTCGAGAGCTCTTAAAAAGTGGTTTGAGTTACAGGCAGATTTCAGTCATTGCCAAATGTTCTCACGGCTCGGTTCATGCGGAAGTTTTGGCTCTTAAAAAAGAGCAAGCTGCTGCAAAAGAGAACGAGAAGAAGCTTGTGCAAAAGCCTGAAATCAAATCTGATGAA
>JAYUEB010000171.1:0-6709 GCA_043739525.1 Bdellovibrionales bacterium | reverse complement strand
CTGCGCCGCCTGCATGTAAAGCGCTTCCAATGTTTCAAGCAAAAATTTTGCCTGTGATGCAGTCTAACTCTTGTGTCATGTGCCACTCTCCTGCAAATGCAATCGGCGATGGCCAAGCGCTCAGCTTCGCAGGAGATGATGATGTCACTTGTGCGCTCGCAAGAGAACGTACTGATTTTGTTCATCCTGAAAATTCTGTGTTTTTCTTGTCAGGATTTACCGAGGCTCTTGAGCATCCGCCAGCTATTAATATTCCCGCGGGTTTTACTCAAGACTGGGCAAATTGGGTAAAAGCTGAGTCCGCACAATAACATTTTTGAAATATGGTGACGACATGACGACGAAATACTTTATTCTGTTTACGGCTCTGTTGAGCTTAAATGCAAATGCCTCGGCTCCTGACATACAATGTTGGGGCAATAATATGGATGGCCAAACGAGTGTCCCCTCAGGCCTTGTGGCAAATCGTTTGGATGGCAAAGTTGTCGACGTGGAATTCGGTCGAGGCTTCACCTGTGTATTAAATGACAAAGCTAAAGTGAATTGCTGGGGAGTCAATGCGGGACAGTTCTTAAATGGGCTTTCAGGCGTTACTAGTTTTGCCATTGGTGCCGATGAATTTAATGATCGATATCCCATGTGTGCAAATACAGCGGCAGGGATCCAGTGCCAAGGAGTGGACGGAACACCCCCCACAGTTACCTCTGCAGCTGTCATAGGCGTTGCGGTCAGCTTTGCTTGTGCTCTAGATAAGGATGCTGTGACTTGTTGGGGTAGCAATCCTCCGACATTACCTGATTTTAAGAATCCAAAAAAGATTTCAATGAGTTCGAACTACGTTTGCGTATTAGATGACGACGGGGTCAAATGTTTTCAGGATGGTAATTCTGACTTAGCTCTTGAACAAGTTCCGACAATCACTCAGCCGTCGTCTATTATTACAACAATTGGATTTGCGTGCGCAGTTGATGCTAACACAAAATTAAATTGCTGGGGAAATCCAGACAATGATGGTCTTCCGGTTATTCCAACTTTGCCAGATGTGAAGGCTGACACCCAAATCGTTGGCGGTGAATTTCATATCTGTACGTTGACTTCGGGCGTCGTTCAGTGCGCGGTTTCGCAAGCGACATTGGGACAGGATAAAGTTCCGTCACTTTCTCATCCCACGAAATTATTCGCAAACTATTCTGGAAGCCAAACATGTGCACTTGATGACAGTGGACTTGTATGTTGGGGCCCTGATTCGGTTGGACAATCGAGTCTTCCACCTTTTGACTCGGTTGCAGCTGGTTACGGCAATACCTGTGTCGCAAGTCATGGTCAGGTACAGTGCTGGGGTAGCGGATCTAAAGCGATCAATGACGGACTTCAGCAGTTAAGAGGAAAAAACTTCAAAAAAGTAGAAGGCTCTTATCAAATTCAAGTTGGTTTGGGTTCTAATTTCGCGTGTGGATTTGACATCACGCAAACTGCAAATACTTCATGTTGGGGAGATAACTTGAATGTCGTGAGTAATGCGCCGTCATTACAAAATTTCAGTTCGAATTTTGAAACTATTCCTATAATTTCGACCGGATTTTCGCACATGTGTGTATCTGCGCTTGGGCAGTCTTTTTGTTCTGGAGCAAATGACTACGGGCAAAGCACTCCTCCATCAGGAATTCAAATAAGCCCTCGTCCTGGAATGATTTCGGCTGGCGGTCGACATACCTGCGCCATTGACGTAAATTCAGCTGTCAAATGTTGGGGACAAAATTCTTATAAACAAACAGATATTCCTAAAAATATTAAAAATCCGCGAACAATAGCTGCTGGATTCGATCATACATGCGTGATCGATGACTCAGGAGTGGTTTGCTGGGGTAGAGGAGACGAAGGGCAAACAACTGTGCCCACGACCCTCAAAAATCCGCGCTTGATACAAGCAGGCGGTTTTCACACCTGTGCCATCGATGACAATGGTGTGCAATGTTGGGGTGATAATAGTTTTGGTCAAACAAAGGTTCCAACGACTTTAGGTTCTAAAATATCAAGCCTGACAACAGGCTATTTACATACATGCGCGGTGGTAAAATGAAAATGCACAAAAGTTTTAAAAAGTTAATTCTTGCATCATGCTTTTTGAGTTTGCCGAATTTTGTCTTAGCAAATGTCGCAAACCAAGCTGCCGGTAAAGACTACGGCTCACAGTTGTTTCAACGCTTAGCAGGAGTGCCTTTAAGTACGACTGACTCGCGCTATCCAAACTACGTAGCATTGATTGCAAAAGGAGATTTACTCGGAGCTGCGGCGATCGCAACTTCAGATAGTAATTTCTTTAATATCACTCTTCGCAATTGGTCAGCAGTGATGGCCAACAAAGACGGAAGCCCGCTCATTCCGCTTGATGATTTTCAGGCGATGGTGATTGGTACAGCTCGCGACAATGTCGATTTCCGAACGATTCTAACGGGTAATTTTACATACGCGGTAGATCCAAGTTTAAATTTAGGTTCACCATCAAGATCAGATAACAGTGTCTATACAGCAATTGATCAGGCGAATATGGATTTGAGTACCAGCCTGGTTCGGATGGAACCTCAATGGTCTGACCTCGGTGCAAACGCGGAAGCAGCTGGAGTTTTAACTTCTCGTGCGTGGGGAGCGATTCATTACTCTGCGGGTACGAATCGCCGTGCGGTTGCATTCTCGATGCAAATTTTCTTGTGCGCACCGATTTTAACTTGGCGCAATCCTGCGATCGATGACTTTCATATTCGTCGAGATGTGAATCGCAAACCGGGTGGAGACCCATCGGTATTTCAACATACTTGTCGCGGTTGTCACGGTCCGATGGATGCCTTTGCAGGAGCCTTTGCTCACTTTGACTATAGTGTGAGTGGCGCGACTTTAAATTATATGGGAAACCAAAGTGTTGCTCCTAAATACAATCAAAACGCAAACACTTACCCTGATGGCTGGGTGACGACAGATGATTCTTGGGAAAATATGATTGCGGATAATCCTCAATTTGGCTGGAGATCTCCCACAACTGGAATCGGCATCAATGACTACGGCAAATTACTTTCAAACTCGGCCCAGTTTAGCCGATGCATGGCGCTTCGTACGTTCAAAGAAGTTTGTCGACGTGACGTTGTCTCGACTGACAATTCCGCTATACAAACTCTCGCGACGAATTTTGAAGCGGGCGGGTACAATATTAGATCACTTTTTCAAAATGTAGCAATTATTCCGACGTGCATAGGTACGCCGTAAAATGGAGAACAATATGAGAATTTTAAAATGGGTTTTACTCATCTCTCTGAGCTTTACCTCTCAGACTTGGGCTAGCAAACAAAAAACGACGAAGGCAAAGAGTGCAACTTCAATTGCTCTTAAGAATTATCGTGAACTTTTTGGTGCTTTAACAACAGCAACAAGAGTTGATCCGACTTTAACTGAGATTGCGAATTATTATAACCAGGTTCAGGCGCAGCTCCCTCGATACGGAACACTTGTTGAATTCAATTCACAAAGTTTGATCGCGTCGATTGGGCTTGCAAGCGTATTTTGCAAAAGAGTTATCTATCAAGATGCAGAACTAAATGTTCCTAAGTCTGGATTGAACCTCAATGTCGACTTTACGAAAGACGCAAGTAAAGTAACAGACCCAGTTTTGAATATGTTGATCAAAAACTATTCGAATGCATTTTTGCAAAGAGATGCGACTGCGAGTGAGCAAACAACGCTAGCAGCCATTTTTAAGGCGCAAGGTGCCTCTGATCCAACGCCAGCCGGTACTAGAAGTGCAGTCTTGTCGATTTGCTCTGGCATTGCAGGCAGCTTTGAATTTTTATCAAATTAATTAACTCAAGAATTTTTTTACGAAGAGGAATCTCATGAAAAGAAATAAGAATAATCAGTTTATTGATCACCCACGCCCAGTGACAAGAAGAGATTTTTTATCTCGTGGCGGATATGCGCTGACTGCGACCCTCATGGCGCCATCATTAATAGGTAAACTCGCGAGAGCAAATTCAAATGATCCAGCTTCTTGTGCGCCTCCTGGTAATGCAGATAATTTCATTCCGATGCTTGTTTTTGATTGCAATGGTGGAGCCGCCTTACCCGGAAACTTTTTAGTGGGTGGAACCGGCGGTCCTGAGGATCTTCTGCCGTCTTACAATACGATGGGTTGGGATCCCCGTGCGGCTGGCGCACTTGACACGCGCTTTGGTCTGCCGATGGCCGCTAAGCTAAGCCAAATTTTAGCAGGGATCGTTGCGAATGCCTCACCTGCGGCTCAAGCAAATTTTCGCATGGGTAGTTTTTGTCATGCTTCACAAGATGATTCTCAAATCAACCTCACATCTTCTTTAATCTTAGCAATTGAGCATGGAGTAAGTGGAAGCATCATTCAAAGAGGTCTAGGAGTTCCTGGGGATCGCGGCGCGAATGCATCTGGAGGAAACTCGAGTGCAGTTGATCAAAGCTCGGCGTTTCAGCCTGTAGCCGTCACTTCAGTTAACGATGTTTTAAATGCCGTGAGCATGGGCCCGGCTTTGGATGCGCTCCCTCTTGCTTCAAGACGTTCACTTCTCATGTCAATGCTCTCAATGAGTAAGGATCAGTTGGGTGCTATCAGTGGTGGCGCGCCTGGTGCCTTTGGTGATCAGATGTTCTGCGCTTACCAAAACGCTTCAAACTATACAGATGCAGGTAAAGTATTAGATCCACGAAATGATACAAACATCAGTAAAGTCTACGGATTGAATGCTCAAACGGCAGCCAATAGTCCAGACCTTATCGCAGCTTCAGTTGCAATGAATGTCCTTAAAAAACAATCAGGTCCAGGGGTGATCACGATCAATGGTTGGGATTATCACGATGGAAGCCAATCAACTGGTGACGGAATCGATCTTAGCATTGGAATTCAAATTGGACGAGCACTTGAAGCCGCTCATCTTTTACAGACTCCATTGTTTGTTCAGATCATTACCGATGGTGGAATTTTTGCGGATACCGACACTCGCAACTGGGGTGGAGACTCTGGTGACAAAGGTATGACTGTTATTGGATATTACAATCCAAAAGCTGTCCCAACTTTATTAAAACCGGCTAGCCCACAAATTGGAGCATACAATGTCGGCCAAGGTGCAGATCAAAGTACTTTGATTGGCGCAGATACAGGTAAAGTTGCTTACGCAACTTTTGCAAACTATCTTCAGATTTGCGGAACTCTTTCCGCAAATACGGATATATTTTCAAATGTGTTTGGTAACAGTTTAAACGATGTTCTTCTATTCGGCTAAACCTTGTAACAAAATCAACGAACAAAAAGCCGAGGTTCATCACCTCGGCTTTTTATTTGGGTGCTACGACTTCGAAATAATCTGGCGCCACAAAGTCTGGCATAAATGGAAATTGATAGCTTTGATAGTGACTGAGGTCGGGACTTCCAACTTGTTCGTAAGCTTCATCCCAGAGTTGTGCCAGTAGCACTGAAGATCTTGCCATCTCTGAAATAATCAAAGGTTTAAATTTATTTGCAACCTTAGCGGCAGGAGCGCGTTCAGCAGCAGTTTTAACATCCTTGCTATCGACTTTTTCTACTTTCGAAGGTTTTGTCATAGGGTCGATCGCGCTGACGGCCGCAATTTCTTTAGCGGAGACAATAGAGAGCGCTTTCATCTTATCAATTAAAGTTGCTGCAGTTAAAAAATCGGGTTTTGATTTCTTCAGATCTTGAATTTTTTTTGCGGCTTTCACGATTTCAGCAACCAGATCAGGGCCCTGAGCATTGACGCCGTCGTCTTCATAGTAAACGTGAATTCCCCCATGACCAGTACCGTAACCATCGTAATCATAAGTCGCGTGATATGGCTGGGAAGCATCTCCAACAAAGTGACCCATGATGCCCATGTTCACCATCATTTGGTAAATGGCTCTATTATACTTTAAATTTGCGTCTTGTCCTTCGGCATAAGTTTTTGGAGGAGGAGAGTCTTTGATGTCTTTTCCGGCCTCAACAGCTCGGCGGAAAAATTGATCGGCTCTCCACCACAATGATCCAAATTCAGTTGGGAAAGATTTGATATTGGTTCCCAGTTTCATCTTGTTATCAGTTCCCTCATAGGTTTTGATGAGAAACTTATAATCGACGGGGACATCTGCGATTTTCATTCCGGTAATTTCAACATCAATGTAGTGACCGGGATTCCCAATTGAGGTTTGTGCCGCCGGTAGGTTTCGCCAGTAAGTATCCGGAATATTGCAAAGATGGCCCATGATTTGAGGGCGACCTGACAAAAATAGCCGAAGTTTTTTGTCCTTAACTAAATATGTAGCTGCGTCGCAAAGACTATGATGGCCTCGGCCGCCCCAACCAAAACTTTTCGCAGAAAAGGCGAGAAGACTCAATAGAACAAACAGCTTAAACTTCATACAGGTAAAACCTCCAAAATTTTTTGAAAAGATATGATTCCCCAGCTCGACTTGCAACAGAATTCGGCGGGTGGTAGGCTAGTGTCTCGTTTGGTAAGTTTTTTCATGTTTTTTCTCGATCTTTTTGCGCGATTCTTTGTTGATCGTCCTTCAGATAGCCGCTGGCTATCTGCGCGTCCTCACGCCTCAAATCGCGCAAAAATCTGCATCGAAAAAACAAGAAAAAACCTACCAGACGAGACACGAGTGTCTCGTCTGAAACCTTTAGCAAAGAGGATTTATC
>JAYUEB010000170.1:0-6712 GCA_043739525.1 Bdellovibrionales bacterium | reverse complement strand
ATGGTGAGCCATATAGGCCCGTACGACCGCGAGCTTAGAATCTTCAGGCAATCTGTTTGGAGTAAAATCCACAGATTCATAAAAACCAAATCTTCCGCGGGCACCGAGAGTATCGAGTAATTTCAGGTTTTCACAAGCAGACTGAGCCTCATACATACTCGCAAGCAAAGTCGCATACGGCGCCACGACTCGATCTGCACCCAATCCTCTTTTGAGCGCTAAGCTAGGAACACCGAAGTTAGAGTACTGATAGGTCAGATGCAAATCTCTTTGGTTGTAAGCCGATTCAGATATTCCCCACGGAATCAGTTTCTCGTTACCATAATCGATTTGCTCCTGAACAATCAGGCCACAAGTTTGTTCCAGCAAGCCACCTTTTGGCTGAAGCATTACGAGTGAGGGCATCAAATACTCAAACATCGAGCCCGACCAAGAAACCAAAGCTGTACCCTCACTCAAAGGCACGAGCCGTCGACCTAAGCGAAACCAATGGCTCACAGGAACATCGCCTTTTGCAATGGCAATAAAACTTAACAGTCTCGCCTCAGATGCCAAAAGATCATAATAACTTGCATCCAGAGCCTCTTCACTTACACGCATTCCAATCGAAAATAACTTACGAACTGGATCAAAAAGTAAATTGAAATCCATCTGCTCAAAAAGTTCATAGCAAATTTTTCGACATTCTTTAATCTTGAGAATGAGTTTATTAGACTCCTCGATGGAAAAGGCCAAGGACAAGATGAGATTTGCAACAAACTCTCTCTCATTTCCAGCTAATTCAAGCAGAATACTTTTTAATTCTCTAAGTCCTCGTTCTCCATATTTTACAAACTCAACGTGCGATAAATGCGAAGTCACTTCACTCTTGAGTTTTTTTATAAGGTTTTCAAGTTTCACCGACAAATTGCTTGGCGCCTGAGACAATTCTTCATGCCATATCAAATAGGATTCAAAATGTTTCGCCCACTGAAGAACTTCATTCTCGAGAGTCGTTTGAGCAAGCCCCACTTCAGCTGAAGAGTTGGATTTATTTTCTTGAGAAATCGCCGTGACAGTATGTCTGGCCCTTGCCCAGAATTCTCTCGTGTAAAAAGCATTCTCGTGTGAATTTACAATCAAATCTTCTAAAATTGAAAAAGATGAAAGATCGTCCTCTGAAAACTCATTTTTAAACATTTTAAGACTGGTCTGGAGTCCGCTTTGAACAAGCTTCATAGAAAATGATCTATGAATGACATCGTTTAAGCCTTGAGCGGCCGCAATGAGATGCCCCGCCAAGTTGCCATTATCGACTGACGAAATATATCTGGGCTCGAGAGGCCTTAGGTCAGTCGTTTCGTACCAATTATAAAAATGTCCCTTAAACTTCTCTAATTTGTTCAGCGAAGTGAGAGTCTGAGAAACTTTGTCAGCTAATTTCTCAGAGTTGATCCAACCAAAATCAAAAGCGGAAAGCACTGATAAAAGATAAAGACCAAAGTTAGTCGGGGAACTACGATGGGCGACGACCGGTTGTGGCGTTTCCTGAAAATTATCTGGAGGTAAAAAATGATCAGTCTGGGTTACAAATGTGGTGAAAAAGTACCAAATGCGACGCCCCGTGAGCTCGAGAAAATCTGCGTATTCTCTTTCAAGAGGCCTCTGCACGACTTTCGATCTAGGGCGACTTGCATAACAAGCAAAAAATGGAGCCGAAGACCAGAGAACAAAATAGACAAGAGCATCCAAGGCCCTCTTCTCGCGAAAACACAGAATGAGAATAAAAAAGATCAGATTGATAGACTGAGAAACCAAATGTGACTTTAAAAAGGATTTCAAAGAATGACCAGCAGATTCTTTTACCTGGGCTGCTGTCGTCCATTCTAGTAAAAATTTATGACTAATAAATTGCCGATAGAGAGATCTTACGATCGCATCAAGTGACATACTTAAATCGTAAGGCAGAAAAACAAACATCATGAGTGATCGGCCAAAGTTTGTAAGTAAGTCATCGAATATCTGTTTCATTTTTTGGCGAAAGCTCAAATTTGGACAAGGTCTTAATAAGTCAATAATCATCGAAAGTATCGCCGGCATCGTCAAAGAGGCAATGCCAAAGACCATCCAGATCAGCGGCTTCTCAGAAAAAGGTGAGAGTGCAAAAAGTAAAAATAGGCTTACCGAAAAGAGAGAGCGCCTTAAGTTATCGATCATTTTCCATCGGCCAATAGCAGATATTAAATGTCCACAACGGCCGAAAATCCAAGGTAAGAGTTGCCAGTCGCCTCTTGTCCAACGATGATTTCGAGCAGCGGCCACTCCCACGTGCGACACGGCATCTTCAAAAAACTCGATGTCGCTTAAGTATCCGCAACGCGCAAACTGACTTTCAAACAAATCATGACTGAGCAAAGTGTTTTCTGGAATACGATTTTCAAGTGATTTTTCATAAACTGCGACATCATAAATGCCTTTTCCTAGATAAGAGCTTTCCGCAAATAAATCTTGATAGACATCAGATACTTTAACGGCATAAGGATCAACTCCCCATGGGCCCGAAGTTAAACGCTGAAAAAGCGTAACTTCATGAGCTGCGGGTAAAAGCGTCGTGATTCGAGGCTGCAAAATTCCGTAACCTCTAACAACTTTTCCATTTTCCATATGTGGATGGTTCAGCGGATGAGCGAGAGTTCCAACTAAATTTGAAACGGCACCCTTAGGTAACTTCGTATCCGAATCAAGCGTAATAACATATCGAACTTTTCGAGGAAGAGAAACTTTCTCACCATCTAGACTTAAATGAGTGGTCTCACTCTCGCCCAACAAGAGACGATTAAATTCAGTCAATTTGCCACGCTTACGCTCCCAACCCATCCACTTTTGTTCGGCTGGGTTATAGATTCTTTTTCGATGTAAAATAAAAAATCTTGAAGCTTTGTCAGGCAACGCTGAGTATTTGCGATTAAGCGATTCTACCCCTCGATGCATGGCCTGAATCAACTTTTCATCTTCGGGATTGGTCTCGGTGTTCGAATCTTTAAAATCAGTCAGCAAAGCGAAGTGAACAAAACCCTCTGGGTTTGACAGATAATGAATTTCAAGTTGTTCAAGCTGAGATTCAATGTCGGCCTTTTTACCGATCATTGTCGGAATAACTACGAAAGTCTTAAGATCTTCCGGAATTCCTGATCGAAGACTCAGTCGCGGTAAATGTTTAGGGCCAATGACCGCAACCGTAAAGCGGTTCACAATCGCAACTGCAATTTCGCTAGCGGGAATCAAAGCCAAAAAATACAAAACATAGACCGGAGAATAAGACACCATTGACCAATTAAGAATTGCGTAGACCGCGATGGTTACAAATATGAGCCCACCCAAAAATAAGTCTGTGCCATATTTCACATACTTTCTTCTTAAGTAAGCAGAAAATTTTTGTCGAGCTAAAACAACTTTCTCAAAATCTTGTCTCCCTTCCGCAATCAGCAAATAACCCGGATCGACATTTTGCTCTTCGGAAACCACAATCACTTTCTCAGCGATTTCGAGCTGCGACATCGGAGAAATCAAGGAAATTTTTTCGAGAGCATGGCGATAACGATCTCTCGTCGAGAAATCCATTTCTGAATAGGTCTTACACTTTCTCAAAGTTTGATCAACAAGACTGACCTCTTCAAAAAAGATTTGCCAATCATAAATCGACATGAGCCGAAAACTAGTTATAATATTTCGAACAGTGCCATTCGCAGCGGTCTGACTGTTGTGTTCAATACTCACCACCGTGTCAGCATGAAGATTTTCTTCGGTCAGTTTTTGATTTATCCAATCGAGTATGGGATTAACCTTGGTGTCTTGAAAATGAAGCCGTTGAAGAAGCTGCACATAAAAGGCAATCTTAAACTCACCTGCTTTTAGAAATTCTAAAATCTGAGCAATCGATCGTGAAGTCTTGCTCCCCAGCCCTAAAACTTCATCGGCAATCAGGTCGGCTTCTTTTCTTCCCTGCTGAGAATTAACAATTCGTAAACTCAGTCTTCGTAAGTTTTCAATTAATACAATCCGAAGGGTAATTGAAATTGCCCACAGCTCACCGATCGTCAATGCTTGAACTTTTTGGTAGGCCTTTAAAAATCGAGCCAGAGCTTCTGGCTCAAAAAGACTGTCCGTGTGCGCGACAAAAGCCCAAGCAATACCGTAGACTCTGGGCAATCCTTTTAAGTGCCCATCTGCAAGCTTCGGAAGTTCTCGATAATATTTGGGAGGCAGATTATCCTGAATGTCTTGAATTTGAGCACGAATGATATGAAAATTATCGATCAACCACTCTGCCGCCGGAGTAATTGCTCTTTGCTCATTGACTGCTAAAAGAATTTCGCTATAGGCGTTTTCAAGAACTTTCCGATTTTCAGAAAGTCTTGGTGCGAGCTTTTGACCCGTCGAAATCTTGGAGATAACTTCTTGGGCTTGGGCAAGGCTCTCAGCATGAGCCTCTAATCTGATAGTCGAGAAAATTTCGGATCGAATAGGTTCTTCGAAGCTTCCAAAAATGACGGAACGACTCTTTTTAAAAGAAATTTGTCCTGCTAAAAGTTCGATGGATTTTTTCAAATGGGGCAATCCTTCGATACTATAAGTCCCACTTTGCCCCGTCCCCGTCTAAAAATGAATGATTTCAACCTAAGTAACGAAATTACAGCAAAAACTTAGCCAAGGGCAGCTTCCAACATTCTCGAAGTGGCAGCAATGAGATTTAAAAAAAAATCAGGACTTTGCTGCGATGAATTGCGAAATATGAGTATGTGCTACTGGCTGCCTGAAAACGACTAACGGCTCATCCTCAGTTCGTCAAAAATTCATTCCAATTTTTAATAACGAATTCCCGAATAAACTGAAGACTCACCATACTCGAATAAGACTGAAGCGAATCTTTGCTATCATCTCCAATGAAGGGCCCCGGCATTTGACCTGATAAAAGACCAACCATTTGTCCCGATGTACTCAGTATTGGTCCACCACTATCACCATGCATACTATCAATTGTAGTACCGTAGGTAATTCCGTTCATACCTTTAACTTGCGTCTCGTTACCAAGATAAATTCCCTGAGACCATCTTTTTGTAATGGTGCTTGAATCTTGAATTTTAATTTTCTGGTCCGCAACAGCACGAAGATATACTCCCGGAAATCCGATAAGCAAAAGTGGGTCACCTGGCTTAACATCCACAGCGGAGAGTATGATCGGACTTAAATGACTTGCAACCGCCGATAAAACTTGAACGACAACAAATGCAAGATCGTGTTCTTTCGATTCAACCGAGCTCACCAATTTATAGTCCATTTGCTCTTGAGAGTTGAGATGAATTCTTTTGTTTTTATATTCAATATTGAGATTGCTATAAATTTGCATTTTTTGATATTGAGACCCGTCGTGCATGACGTGCCCAGCGGTCAATAAGCCGAGAAAAGCCGTGCCACCATTTTCCTTAATATACATGATGTTCGCGGTACCAAGCCCAAATGCATTTTTGCTTTTGAAATAGAGCACAAGCGTATTATGCCAAACGCGATCATATGGCGCAGCCAATGGTTGCTCATTAAAACCTTCAACGGCGCTCGCCGCTTGTACGGCAATTAAAATTGATAAAAAGAGAAATAAATTTTTCATGCGCGTGTAATATACCAGATAAAATTACAAAGCCTTAGATGAGTTTTCACTGAGGTAACTCCTTCAAGAAGCCAATCCAAAATTGTCATTTTTGTAAGACAAAAATCGTAAATCTATAACTTTTTTTCACATTCAAATGCCTGTAAAGCTATAAAGATCTACTTATGTCTAAGGACCTTTCGTACCCAAAATGAGACTTTGCTTTCGCATACGGTGAAAGAAATCCATAAAGATAAATTAGGATCAAACCTACTTGAATTGATAAGGCATTCTTTTTGTAATCCGTCTGCCCGACAGTCCAAATGTCTTGTTGGGGTAAGTTTGTTTTATGCAAAAGTTCATGCTTTCGGTTTTGTGTTTTATCGTGACCCAGTCTTTTCCCACTGAAGCTGAGGAACTCTCACTTGATATGGTGACGCTGATTCCTCCGCTTAAAGCTTTAAATCCTATAAATGATGAGAGCGACATGCAGTTCAGATCAGTTGACAACTCTCTAGTCGCCGAAGGCCGCATGAATAAGAATCAAGATCAGGCGCTTCAATACATTCAAATTAAAAACAATGGTGGCAATCGCATTTTGCCCGAAGCGCTTTATTATTCTTCTCGTATTTGGGAATTCAGTAATTCAGACGGCACTACTCAAGATTTGGGTCTCTACATTACTGACCAGCCTACAGACGGAGTTTCTTCTCACGAACAAGATACTTGGATGGGCTTTTACCCTCGTCGAAGCCTACCCAATTACCAAGTTAAAGGCGATCACATCTATTTGACTTTACCTACTGGAGAGCCCGTCATTTTTAACGCTATCACTGGAGAAATCGCGGGAGGATTTTTACACGAGACTCTTCCAATGGCTCTCGGCGCCCACAATCCCCATCCTCCCCAGGTCACTTACTCTGGAACTGGTGTGATGATCCGCGCGGATTCGGTTGCCAATAGCCCACAACGTAGTGGTAACGCTGTTGTTACTAAAAATGGTAAGACTTGCACCCTACCAAAGACAGCATTCTGGCCTGATATCTCACAGAGCTCGTCGTTACATTTTAAATTTCCAACTGATGAAGC
>JAYUEB010000169.1:0-2224 GCA_043739525.1 Bdellovibrionales bacterium | reverse complement strand
ATTCTGCGTCCTTTACAAGACTACACACATATTGATCTTAGAATGGTTATTTATTCTTTGATGCTAATCATTTTCATGATCATGCGTCCTCAGGGAATATTTGGAACCAGTGAAATCTCATTCGGTAAACTTTTTCAGAAGTTCTTAGGGAGCAAAGCAAATGCCGGCAAAAATTCTTGAAGCTAAAAATATTACGATGCAGTTTGGTGGCCTTAAAGCAGTTGAAAACTTTAGCATTGAAGTAAATGAAGGTGAACTCATTGGACTTATTGGTCCGAACGGTGCGGGCAAAACGACTGTCTTCAATATGCTAACAGGAATTTACAAGCCAACTCATGGTGAAATCTTTATCAATAGCAAAAGTACAAAGGGCCTAAAGGCTTTTGAAGTTTCTCACCTCGGAATGACTCGTACTTTTCAAAACATCAGACTCTTCAAAGATCTAACTGTTCTTGAAAATGTGCTAATCGCTTCTCATCAAAATACCGACTACAGTATGATTCAGGCGGTTCTTAAATCCGAAAAATTTTATGACGAAGAAGCTCTCCTTACCGAAAAGGCAATGAAGATACTGAAAATTTTTGATCTCGATCAAAAAGCTTATTCACAATCAGGATCACTTCCATACGGCGAGCAAAGAAAACTCGAAATCGTTCGGGCGCTTGCAACTGATCCTAAAATTATTTTACTTGATGAACCGGCTGCAGGGATGAATCACAAAGAGACAGAGTCTCTCATGCATTTGATTGCTTACATTCGAAAGGAATTTAAACTCAGCGTGCTCTTAATCGAGCACGACATGAAACTTGTGATGGGAATTTGCGAGCGTCTTTTGGTACTCGATCACGGAGTTTTGATTGCACAAGGCTCGCCTGATGCCGTACGTAAAGATCCAAAAGTGATCGCAGCGTATCTCGGAGCCGACGCAGATGCAGGTTCGGAGTTACACGCGTGAGTCAAATCCTGTCGGTCAAAGATCTCAATGTTTACTACGGTGGAATTCATGCACTTAAAGGCATGAGCTTCGAAGTCAATGTGGGAGAAGTCGTATCACTTATTGGAGCTAACGGCGCCGGTAAGACGACCACTCTTCGTGCGATCTCCGGCATCTTGCCTTATAGCGGTGAAATTCAATTTCAGGGAAAGAAGCTAGAAAACGAAAAACCCCATCTCATAATGGGACGCGGAATTTCTCATTCGCCTGAGGGCCGCGGCGTTTTCTCAACACTCACGGTTCTCGAAAACCTCGAAATGGGTGCCTATATTCGAAAAGATCGCGCCGGCATCAAACAAGATTACGATATGTGTTTTGAGCTTTTTCCTCGGTTAAAAGAGCGCGTTAAACAGATTTCGGGCACCCTTTCTGGTGGAGAACAACAAATGTTAGCCATTTCAAGAGCTTTGATGAGTCGTCCGAAACTCTTGATGTTAGATGAACCCTCTTTGGGCCTTGCTCCTATTATCGTTGCTCAGATTTTTGAAATTATTAAAAAAGTAAATTCAAATGGTGTTACAATATTACTTGTTGAGCAGAACGCACGAATGGCCCTCAAAGTTTCCCATAGAGCTTATGTGGTTGAAACGGGTCTCATTTCGATGCAAGGCCGTGGGGCCGATTTGCTAGGGGATCAGAAAGTCATTAATTCATACCTAGGTGGGTAAGTGTCTCTCGATTTTTCATGGAGCTTGTTCAATTCAAAAAGCGAAGTCCAAATCGATGGGCTCACTTCGCTGCAAGCAAAAACAATTGTCTCAAGTATTTCTCCCTCTGACCTTCCGAATTGGATGGCGTGGCGAGAGGGCTTAAGAGAATGGATGCCCGCGAGTGATTTTACGGAGCTCTTTGGGCAAACTGCGCTCAAGAAAATTCCGCCGTCACCACCAAAAGTTAAAAAGCAGGGTCCACCAAAATTATCTTCAACGCTAGAACCCGATTCTGAAAATACCAAAATGAATCCCGTTAAATCGTATTCACCAAAAGAAGGCGAACTCGATCAAGTCGATTTTTTAATTCAGCAATATGCAAAAGCGGATTCACGCAATACCGCTCGTTTTGACAAGAGCTATCCTGTCATAGTGCGGTTTGATCGCCTGAAATGTGAAGCTGTTACGGTTAATATTTCCAGGGGCGGCCTCAAGCTTGATCGACTCTTACCAGCCGAAGCGCTTGGAGCCAATATTACCGTTGAAATTAACAGACGTGACACAAAATTAATTTTATTTT
>JAYUEB010000168.1:0-6718 GCA_043739525.1 Bdellovibrionales bacterium | reverse complement strand
ATGTCTTTCATTTCATTTGAAATATTCGCAGCATTTCTAGCTTCAACATAAACGCAGCCTGCAAACTCACTTAAGAGACCAAGGACTGGAGTTTCTCTTAGCTCAACCGAAGTGACAAATATGGTTGGCATATAGGCTGAAATAATAAAGTCATCCAAAAATCCAAGATGATTTGAAATGACTAAATGATTTTTTTTGGTCTTAGGAAAACCGACAAGGTTCACTCGAGTATTAAAGAGCTTCAGAACCAAGCGACTCCAAAAAGAAAGATGCTTTGTAAATCTTTTTCGTCTTTTAACTGTATCTCGGGTCACCGCATGAATGACAAAGCTAAAGCTTAAAAACCCAACCAACATCCCAATAAAAATCAGAAGCTTCGAGCCTCTTCTTAAACTTTCAAGCATGCGTACCCCCCTTGCTTTCGGGCCCAACTATAGACTGAAAGCACTATAAGAAAAAAGCTAATTCACATATGATGCACCACTGCTAGATTTTACTCTGGCTCTAAAATCATTCCTTAGGTTATAAAGAAACTCTCTTATGTCGCATAAAAAACAAGCTTATTTCAAAATCCAAAAGCATAAAAAATTAAGCTTATCCAAAATTCCTACGTTCCAAGAGCCCCAATACCGTTCCGAATCTGAATACGAAAAACTACTGACTGAAAACTTAAGCAAAATCGAAAACTTTCAGACCAAGCTCTATGCCTCACACCAAAAAGGCCTACTGATCGTTCTTCAGGGTATGGATACTGCGGGTAAAGACGGAGTCATCAAACATCTCACTTCGAGTATGAACGCTCAAGGCTGCTCAGTGACGAGCTTTAAAACTCCCTCAAAAAACGAACTCGATCATGATTTTTTATGGCGAATTTATCCAAATTTGCCAGCACGAGGTCAGATTGAAATTTTTAACAGGTCATACTACGAGGAAGTCCTGATCACCAAAGTTCATCCCGAAGTTTTAAAAACTGAAAATCTTGAACGCAAACCAGATAAAACTTTTTGGACAAACCGATACCAAGACATTGTGCATTTTGAGGGCTATCTCCATCGCCAAAATTTTGAGATTATCAAAATCTTTATTCATATTTCAAAGGCCGAACAGAAAAAAAGATTAATTTTAAGATTCAAAGATCCAAAAAAACATTGGAAGATTTCTGAAAGCGATTTTCGAGAGAGAACTTTCTGGAAGGATTATCAAAGGGCCTATCAAGAATGTATTGAATCTACATCTTCTAATCACTCCCCATGGTATATAGTGCCTGGAGACGATAAGAAATGTGCTCGTCTCAATATTTCTCAAATCTTAATTGAAAGATTTGAGAAAATGAATTTGAAGTATCCGATTTTAAGTAAGACAGATGAGAAAAAACTTAAAAACTTGCAAGAAGACCTCTTAAAGACCGATCGCGCGTCCCTGTAATTGACTTGTGCAATGAGGGCAGCGAGTTGCTAGAGGATTCACAGTCATACAGCAATACATACAACTTGGGTCTGAAGCAGCCGCCGTTTGAGGTTTTTGGAAACGAGCAAGTTGTCGCACTAAAATATAAACACAAAGTCCAACAATAATAAAATCAAGAACGTTATTCAAAAAGATTCCATAATTAATGGTGGGGGCACCCGCTTTTTTAGCTTCTTCTAAAGTTTCATAAGGGGTCGAACTCAAATTGATAAACAAACTTGCGAAATCAACTTGGCCAAGAAGGAGCCCAACAGGAGGCATGATGACATCCGCAACAAGTGAACTGACAATCTTACCGAACGCCGCACCGATAATCACACCAGTTGCCAAATCAATGACGTTTCCCTTAGCTATGAAGGATCTAAAATCTTTAAACATCGATTTCTCCCAATTAAAATTTTGAAACGAGCGATAAAGTAAAAAATGAATCCATATACTTCTTAAAGTTTGGCGGCAGCTCATTTTGGTACTTGAACAAGTCTGCAGCCTTTAACGAAAAGATCTCATTTAACATAACCGATACAGAAGGCTCAAAGTTAAATCTATAATCGTCACGATCCGAAAGATTTGGAAGATATTCAAACCAAAATTTAGCACTACTATTCAAAGCCAGTTGCTGAGAAAATTCAGAGTAAACGCGAATGATATTACTTTGAGCATTTGGACCTGGAGTGACAAACTGAGCATAGCTATTTCGGTAACCAAGCTCGGCAAACCAATTGGTCTCTTTGCTTTGACTGAGAAAGTATTTTCCTCCCAAGTCATAATTGTTTCTTTGCACATAATTTGAATAAATATCGCTATCGAGCCCAAAAGAGGCGTAGATCGAAAAATTTTCTGCGAGACGTCTTTCATAACGTAAACTTCCGTCCCAGTTCTTAGCACTTTCAATGCCGTTTGCAGTCGCTTGTAGATAACGAGCAGAAAATTTATAGACGTTGTCGTTTGTTTGATATGAGGTTTTGTCCGCCGCATTGAGCGTTGAGGTTTGAGTGTTTCCGCTGACAATTGTTGAACCTAATTCAGATTCACTATGAAAAGGAACCTCTGCACCTGCTTGAAAAGAAAAAACGAGAAGGATGCTTAAAAATAAGATATTTTTCAGGGACTCCACCTTTAAAAAAGTGAAGAAAAACATGGAAAAATATGAAGATCAAGCAAAGACGAACTATTGCTTATTCAGTAGGCCCAGTATGAACCCGAGCCGAGCGTTGAAGATTTGCCCTGAAGGCCCACGTAGACATTTCGACCTAAGAAAAATGGAAGGCCCCAATCGAATTGCAGGGCGTTGCCATTACCACCGATATTATTGAGTACTCCATTTGATCCAGAAAAAGGCCGAGTAATCACATCCGTGTTGCCGACGTAAAACGGTATGGTCGCGGAGACCGAACTGTTTGCGGATTGCTGAACACCCGTTAAACTTAACTGTGAAGCCGGGCAGAAAAATCCCGCGTTATTTGAACACTGAGTAATAGCGTTGTCTGGAAAATATAAAGCATTTGATCCGCTATCGATAAAACTTTCGTTATCGGTAATACCTTTATATACTGTTGTGAAATTGGCGTATTGATCGGCGCCAAAAACACTTAAACTTCCGGGAACATTGTTGGTCGCGGTCCCAATTCCAATTGTCATGGTTCCGTTTTCAGAAGCGACACCACTAAATGACAAGGTCGGAAAACTTAAAATGACGCCATTATTATCAGTTGGCAAAAGCCCGATCGGATTTACGATTTGCGAAGCCAGGGGCAAAGTCGTTCCTGAGCAAGTCGAGCTTGTTGGACAACTAAAATAAACACCTAAATCTGAGCGAGTTGTACAAAGAGCTCCGCAATCATATAGAAGCACCCCGACGCCCAATATTCCATTGTAGCCAACAGTCGGGTCCGTTTGTAAACCGGGACACGCCGCGCCTGGAACTGTATACGCCGAATTGATCACTTGAATTGGCACATAAACTCTCGGCTCGCCCCCTAAGCCTACGTCAGCTCTTTCAACAGGCCCCCACGTACTTCCCGAACCAAACTGTGCGCACTCCACGACTGGATTTGAACCCACAACTGTCGTCACTTGAGTGAGTGTTGTTGTGCCCAAGGCTGAACCAAAAACTCTCAAGCCATAACTGCCAGTATCGAGTAAAATATTAGGAATCGTCGTGCACGTATTTGTTCCGTGAGTACACACTGTGACACTGACACAAGGCTCGTTGAGATAGCCGTTCACTCCGCAATTTCCAACGGTCACTGGCAAAACATTCGCAGCATTTGAACCAGAATTAAGAGGAGTCGTCACGCCAGGTAAACTGGTTGCCGCGACCGAATTCGTATCAGGAGATCCGCAATTCACAAACAAAACGAGTTGCGCAATTAGCGCGAGGCTAAGTGCAAAAAATGATAAATATTTTTTCTTCATTTTAAATCCGAAAGTGAAAATTGTTCTGGAAGTAAATTGGGATCATAAGCTTGTCCGTGAACATCTCTCATGTGTCCTGACATTCTCACTGAAACTCTATTTGATTTGACACTGACTGGAACACGGCCAACAGCTTTCGCTTTTTGACTCTTTAATTTTTCAAATTCTGAATTGTAAGTACCTAGAACAGAGGTGAGATCAGGATGTTTAATCCCTCTCCAAGTCACTGCGAAAACAGTTCCGTTGGGAAGAATATACTCCCGAACTGTTGTTCCATTAACATCGCTTTCCTGAACCGTATAACCCGCCGTCTGCTGACTCATTTTTTTCTGGGTTGTACTTTGAGTCGTCATATCTGCTTTTTCGCCCAGTGTGCAAAAAGCCTTATTTGAAATTAACAAAGAAAAAACGACTAGTAACCACTGTGGTCTCAAGACTAATTTCATCTGCATATCCTTGTCAAAAAAAAACGAACGTACATCATCTATATTACGACAGAATCTTTAGAAAACTGTGCAAAATTATTTTTTTTATTAAATCGAATAAAAGACAATAATAATCTCAACTTAGAGCAAAAAAGCTTTAAAAAAATCTCAAAATAAGAAAAGATGATATCTAAATTGGAAGTCTTAAAGTGACTCGCGCGCCATGTTGGCCATCAGAACGATTTGAAACAAACAGACTGCCTCGATGAACGTCCACTATTGCTTTCATAATGACCGACCCAAGACCAACAGAAAGCCGACCACCCTGCCCGGCACTTGCACCCAAGACACGGCTCACACGGCGTTCGCCGAAGGTTCTTAAAACATCAGAAGAAAACCCGGGGCCGTCATCTTCCATCACGATTTCAATTTCGCGCGGATTTTCTTGATACATTCGAACACTCACTTCACTCTCGGCATACGAAAATGCATTTTCAAATGAATTTCTCAAAAGTCTGCGAAGCAAATGTGGATCACCTATTACCTCAATATTTTTTTGGCTGAAACTCTCATCAAATTTAAATTTCAAGTCCTTTTCACCCTGCTTTTTTTGAGCCGACAGAGACTCTTCTTCGATCAGATCCATAATCGGAGTTGAAACTTGATTGAGATGATAACGTGGTTCACTCACCTGAGCCAATACCAACAAATCTTCAACGAGTTGCTCAAAGTAGTTAATCTCTTTTAGACTGAGGGCAATGAGCTCCCCTCGCAATTGAGGACTTAAACTATCACCTTTTATATGCACGGTTTCGGTCAAATTTTTAAGAGAAGCTACGGGAGTACGTAAGTCGTGAGCAAGCTCTTGCAATAACTTGATACGCGTTAATTCAACAGACCGAAGTTGATCCACAAGACGCTCGATTTCATCAGCCATTTTATTAAACCGACTCATCACCTGACCAATTTCATCAAGCTTTGTAATCGGAAATCGCACTTTTAAATTTCCTCTTTGAAGTTCAGATATGACGGAGTCCGCAAGTTCAACTTTTTCTTTCATCGTTCTAAAAATCAAGAAAATCGCTACAGCCATACCGAAAAATAGCGAACCAAGATAAATTGCGAGAGACCCTAAGAACACCCATTTGTCATCTTTTGTCGCCCCTGTAAATGTCATGACCAAATACTGAGGAGGCTGACCATCAAGTTTTGCAACCTCGTAACCGGATGTATTGTAGCGTTCGCGAGAACCCCCGATGACTTTTGAATGTGGCTGCTCTGGCTTTTTAAGTTTTGCCCAATCAAAATTGAGCTGAGTTCCTTTCGGAAATAAGATGTTGCCGTCTTCACTCACTAACTGATAGCGACGCATAAGTGTCGCATCTTTAGCGGAGCTTTGAAGACTCTCCATCACATGTAATCTTTGCTCTTGGGGAAAGCTATCAATGAGACCTGAAATAAATAAAACCGGAGATGGACCAAACTTCTCTTGAATCGAGGCCACCATGAACTGGGTCATAAGGTAGGCAACGACCATGAATCCCATTAGAATACTTGAAGAAAGTAAAAAGTATTTCCAAAATAATTTATTAAGAATCAAGATTTTTCCAATCTATAGCCAATACCATAGATAGAATTGATTTTAACTGAAGTCACGTTGGCCTGTTTCAAACGCGCACGCAAATGACTGACGTGAGAATCAATTGTGCGATCAAAGATTTCGCCGTCTTTGCCAAAAGCTTCAACGAGAGCCGATCTCGTCACAACAGAATTGAAATTACGAACCAAAAAGGTCAGCACATCAAACTCACGTCTCTTCATTTCAACTTCCACCTCACCATTCATCACTCGACGCTGATCTAGAAGGACGGTAAGACCTTCACATTGAATTTGAGTCGCTCTGGTATCTGGTGTTCTCATTGCTGTCTGAATACGGGCTAAGAGCTCAAGCTTTCCGAAAGGTTTTCGAACGTAATCATTCGCCCCGACTTCGAGTCCTTGAACGACCGACATTTCATCTGAAAGGGCCGTTAAAATCACCACAGGCAAGTTCGAGCCGCTTTCGCGTATCTCTTTTAGGAAAGACAAACCATTGCCATCAGGAAGGCCCAAATCCAATAAAACAAAGCCAATGGATTCTTTCTTATGTATCTCTTTTGCGCCCTCAAGGCTTTGGGCCCAATGCACTTTAAATCCTTCAAGCTCCAGACTCACTTGGAGTCCGCGGCCTAAAGCAGGATCATCTTCGACTAACAAGAGTTGAGTATTTTTAAATGGCATAAGTTGTTCCTGGCTCCCCACAGAGATGTTACATATAGGAGTCTTTCACGAAAATGTTGATAAATTATGGAGTCCTAGCTTCTGTCCCTTCAAATTTTGTAAGGATTTTTTATAAATTCTCGAAATGAAAG
>JAYUEB010000167.1:0-6726 GCA_043739525.1 Bdellovibrionales bacterium | reverse complement strand
GGTTTTCAACCACTCGATCCCGGAGCAAACAACTTAAGCTCTGGCGGACAAAATTTATCAGGTACTGTTGCCGCTCAGTGTACAATACTCAGCACTTCAGCGCCTAAACTTTCGGGCACTTGCTTTGGATCAGTCATGCCACCTCTAGTTGCAGGACAAGTAAAATACACAAATTTCTTTGAATATAATCCGCAATATCCTGGTTACAGTGACGGCGCAACTAAACGTCGTTGGATCTATCTTCCAGCAGGAATGAAAATTAATACGCAGGATCCTGACAATTGGATTTTTCCAAAAGGCACTGTCATTTTTAAAGAGTTTTCAGTAGGTGCAAATAAAATTGAAACTCGGCTTCTCGAAAAAATGACCGCGTCTTCTGGGGCCGATGCTTGGCGTTTTTCAAACTATGCGTGGACGACTGATCAAAGGGACGCTGAACTTGTTACTGTTTCTTTTTATACCAATACTGCAAATCTTCCAAGGTTTGCTGCGAGTAACGTGATGACCACATTTAAAATGAGCTTACCTACGGGATGTGTGTCTTGCCACTCGGGCGCCGCCGACAGTGTTAACGGCTTCAACTATCTTCATCTCTCTTCGAACGCAATTGCTTTCAATATAAATCAAGCTGGAGTTGCCGGGATCTTCACAAATCCACCAACGGTCTTTGATATGATTCAAGGAACTACTCTCGATCAACAAGCTATAGGATATATCCAATCGAACTGCGCGGTCTGCCATGGCCCGAATGGACCAGGAACAGGCAATTTCAGACATACCTCGCTCAGCACTTCTATTTCTAATGAGAATGTCATCTTAACAGGTGCTTCTCTCGGAATTATTGCACCCGGCAGCCCAAGTACTAGCCTTCTCTACACGAGATTCTCAAGCGGAACTATGCCTAAGGTGATGCCGATCACTCAAGATGCTGCAGGTGTCGCACTCATTAGTTCGTGGATTTCAGCCTTACATTAACCTATTTAACGCTTTTCAAACTTGCCACAAAAGCTTCGTCACGTTCAGTGATGAAGTTGATAACAAGACCTTCTCTGCCGGCGCGAGCTGTTCGCCCAACGCGGTGAAGGTAGTTCTCCATGTGTTGAGGCATGTGATAATTAATGACTCTTCCAACGTGTTCAACATCAAGCCCGCGAGAAGCAAGATCTGTCGAAATAAGAAGATCAATTTTTCCTTCACGAAAGATTTTAAGATTTCTTCGGCGTTCAATCTTATCCATTTCGCCACGATAGACGAGACAAGTCTTTCCGATTTTTCGAAGGCCATCTGCAAGACGATCACATTGATCTCTGGTGTTCGTGAAGATAACTGTTCCGCCTTCAAATTTCTTTTCCAAAAGACTTTCTAAAACTGGCATGCGTTTGCCGTCTTCAATTTTTTTATTAAGAGTTTTGAGAGTCGGAACCAGACGATGGCTCCCCGCACTTCTCAAGGATTTTGCGCCTTTAAAAAGTTTGTCCATAAGTTCTTGTACTTTTGTCGGAACAGTCGCCGAAAACAAAGCGAGTTGTCTATGAGCAGGACAATCCGAAACAATGCGATCGGCATCTTCTAGAAAACCTTGATCGAGCATTTGATCGGCCTCATCAAAAATCAAAATGCGAACATCTTTAAGGCTAATAATTTTGCGATCGATAAGTTGTACAAGTCGGCCAGGAGTTGCAACCAAGACCTCAAAAGGTCCTTGAACGTTTCGTTTCGCAACTTCAAAAGCTGTTCCCCCAAGAACGGTTCGAACACGAAGGCGGGTGGTATGAGTGAAAGGCTTAAAAACTTTAGAAACCTGTTCACCTAATTCACGAGTCGGAACAATCACAGCCGCACGCGGCCGGCCACTTTCGCTAACGGCATTGCCTTCAAGCTCAAGAGTCTTAATTAAATGTAAAATTGGAAGTGCAAACGCGAGAGTCTTGCCACTGCCAGTTTCAGAAACTCCAATAACCGATTCTTTGTTAAGAAGAGCCGGAATAGCCCGTGCCTGAATCTCCGTAGGAGAAGTAAGACCCTTCTCATTGAGTGTTGCAAGCAAGCTAGGAAGAAGCTGAAATTCAGTAAAAGATTTCATAAGGAGTCCTTTGAAGGACCCTAAAATCACCCGCAAAGGCAAAAAATGCAAGACGATGCCGCCTCATTGTAAATTCTAGCGTAATAAAATGTATTTATTGGCTGTCTTAATGAATCAAGAACGGCAAATTCACTCGGGGCTCCGCCATCTGCTCCGGCCGTATTGACGTCTCCCCCATTGGGACTCGAATTGATATTCGAACAACTTGAAAGCAAAAAGAATAGAGCAAAAATCACAAGCAGCATTCTGACCACATTGACTTTTGTATTTCGATCGACCGCTGCGAAATTAATATCTTCACGTAACCAAACTCCTGATCTAATCATTGGCAACTCCCATTGGCAGCGACAAGACTTACGATTGTACGAATACTATCTATACCCGCAGCTACGCCAAACATCGCAAACGACAGGCCTCAGTCAAGGTGACTCGTCACTCGCAGTGCCTTGGCGGTTAAATCAACATCTAAGGCCATTGCAAGCCAGCCTTGAGCAACACCTGGAGGCAGATGACTCCAGAAACAACTTTCCTTAGCATATCCCCTCCCCCTTTTATTTCTGAGCTTGTCTCACATCAAAGCAAATGAAGTGCCAATTTGAGGCACTTCTCTCATTATGCGTTTCAATTCATCTGGCGCGTCTTTTTGTGTTTTACGATGAGAAAATGGCCAACCAAACGACATTTTATGAGACATTTGTTTGTGTACATTTTGAGACAAAGTTTAAACTTTGATCATACCCATGATTTGAAAATCGAAGTGCCTTAGCGAAGACCATCACGTAAATCCCTTTATTAAAAGCGCTTTACCCCGATGAAGCTTTTGCATTTAATTCAAAACCAGAGACGAATTTAAGTTCTTTTGAATTCAAAAAAATAGTCAAATCCTTTATATTTGAATACAATTCGGCATCGATCTTGCCTTACGAGCTAATATGAAAAAAATAAATGCACTTCTCAATTTCTGTTTTTCAGTTCTGCTTGTCACATCTCTCGCTCATAAGAGCGAGGCAGCAACTGGTCTTGAACTCCTGAGTCCTGGTTCAGCAGAAAATCTCATTATCGACACTGAGTATGTCAATGATATGGCGAATGTTCTTCTTGAAGAAGTCGAACATAACATAGGTGAAAAGCCATCTATGGAATCGCTCTCAGAAATGAAGAAAAAGATCCGCCAGGCATCTTACGTTGTTGCGCAGAGCAAAGCTTTTTCTGAAGCAAAACTTAAGGCAGCCTTTTTAAAATATCCTGACGTTTTTATTTTTCGTATGGGAGTTGAAGTCGCCTCCATCGCTCTTATTCCAGTTCTAATCTATTTTGGGCACAAAGCATGGATAATCCCTATTCACGCTCCTGGCGTCGGCACGACATCAACGACAATTTATCTTTTAACTCGCAAATGGTTTGAAAGACGATCTTTAACAAAACGTTTTAAGATGTCTCCAAAAAAACTGGAAGAATTTAAGCTCGAATTATTTTCAAACGAAGCTTATGCCTCAGTCAATCCACATCTGATCTCTGATGGTGAAGGCGGAACTTGGCTAACTCCGATTGCAAGACAAAAAATCACAACAAAAATTACCGACTATATTGCAAACACCAATCATGAATACGGTTTACCGACAAACGTCATTATGATTTCTGAACTAGAAAACATGATCAACAATCCCGACTTCATTAATTCAGCCCGTGTCTTACACATAGAAGAAGCTCAATACGAGAGACTCCTTATTACAAAAATTATGTCTGAACCTGAACTCAAGAAAACTTATTTAGAGCGCGCAGAATCATTGAGCGTAAAACAACAAGATCCTTGGGGCTCTTGGATCATCGCAACTGAGATCTCTATAGCGCGCATTCGCTCAGAGGCACTCGAAACTTTAGAAAAGCGAAAACTGTTTAAGATGTCTTACATTAAAAGTCTTATGACTTCGAAGGAAAGTCGTCAAGAGCTCTATTCACAAATACAAGATGCGGTCGCAGATCGAAAAGAAGCTCAAGCACTTTATCAAGACATCACGCAAGCTGATGACAATAAAGATGCAAATGCCTTCAAACGCGCTAAAGCTGCGTTAGGTCGAGCACTCAAGAGAAATATGATTTACCCTGGAGATTTAAGAGAAATTTTGGCATCACGCGCTGACCATAAAGATGTCTATAACCAGATTCAAGATCTCGAGCTCTTCCAACTTGATTCTTTGTCCGCTTACTTAAGAGGAGAAAACGTTGATCTACAGGCTGTGGAAATAGAATTCGAAAGTCGTAGACAAGAAATCCTGGGACTCTCTGATGCCTACAGAAAAGCCTATCCTAAAGTTGAAGCCCATGTCGAAGTAGCTCCCAAAACACCAAAAGTGAAACTCGTTCAGGCATGGTTCAAAAACCTTGTTAAGAAATCACAATCGCGCCCAGTCATATCGTGCGAGGACTTGTTCGCAGCGGGAATTTAGTAGATATTTGCTGCATGAGTAATCGTGCAGCGCTTTTAACTTTTGTAGCAATTCTGCTAGGATTGCTTCTTCTTTTTTTAAAGATGATTGCACCATTTATCATTTCAGTTATGATGGGCGCTATTTTTGCGCTCTTGCTTCATCCACTCTTTAAAAAATTGCTCAATACTTTATCTCCAAAACTAAGCGCCGTGACTGTGACACTCATTTTGAGTCTTATCATTGGCGGGCCCCTCATTGCATTTTCAACCATGGCCGTACGTCAGGGGAAACTTGTTGGCGAAGGTTTAGCTCGAAACAAAGATCTTTCTTATCAAGTCATTTCTGAAAAATTGTCAGTTCTTCCAATGGCTGACTCATTAGTTGGTGACCAAGCCGCAATTGAACAAAAAATCAGAGACAATGTCCAAACCTTAGGAGAGACAATCAGCACCGGCGTTTTACGCTTTTTGGCTCACTTACCTGAATTATTTCTACATCTGATTCTTGCTCTCTTTACTTGTTTTGTTTTTCTACTCAATGGCAAATTCTTGGCACATTGGACTTTTGCAAAAATCCCAATTGACCGCGATGTCGAAGAAAACATCAAAAAATCTGCAGAAAACACGGCAAGATCCGTGATCTTTTCTGTTTTAGCGGCAGCGGGCACTGAATCATTTATTATTTTTTTTGGTTTTTTAATTCTCAATGTTCCGGGAGCTTTTTTTGCTGCAGGCGCAACTTTTATTTTATCGTTTGTACCAATTGTGAGTTGTACACCCGTTTGGCTGGCGGGAGCCCTCTATCTATATCTTCACGGCCTCACCATTAAGGCTTTCGCAATGATTGCCGTAGGTATTTTAACTGCCATTGCCGAGAACGTCGTAAAGCCGATCATCCTGAAAGGCGCAAGCAATATGCATCCGCTCTTAAGCCTCATCGCAATTTTCGGAGGCCTTCAAATGTACGGTCTCTTTGGAGTCTTATTAGGTCCGATCATTGCGAACTTGCTCGTTTCACTACTCGAAATTTGGCCGATCGTAGGTCGTCGATCGGGCATCAAATTTGGTGAAAGTTAATTTTTAGAACAAGCTAGACTATAAGTTATCGATTTCAAATTGAGTTCGACAAACGGCTTATCATCGTTCACTTCAACATAAAGAACATTATTATCTGGAGTTGTAAAGAAAGTACCGAACTGACCGTCCCCCAGAGAAATCCCCAAAAATTGTGCATTTCCCCAAGTGTAAGTTTGGCCATCTAAAACAAATTGAATAGTCGCAGCCGTTGGAGATTCAGATTTAACATTGAGGTATTTAGCATCGACCTCAATTTGAAGTCTGTGTTTATTTGAATCACCACAATTGAAATGTGTCGTTTTAGCAAATAAGCTCACGGGAGCCATTAAGGTCGCAAGAATCAAAAATCGACAAGTCATTTTCCCTCCGAAAGTGAATGTTGAAAAATGACTAAACCAGCCCACGCTGGAGGTGTCAAGACGACGAAAACTGCCAAATCAGCTTTAAATCGAGCTAAAATAAAAGTCGATCTTTTTCATCATTTGTCGGAAGTCTGCAGGTGTCTCTTCGACCAAAAACGCGGTAGCGATATTTCGCAACAATTCTATAGAATAGGTCGCGTATCCGAACGGGAACAAACAAAAAAATACGCATGATTTTCCACGTTCCTCCAAGATCCATTAAGATCATGAGTATTGCCCTTGATCTTTGAAATTGAACACCTTCTCTTAGGTAGATAATTGTTTGCATATCGCTTAACGAATCTACTTTAAGAAACTTTTGCGCGGACTCTCCTTGAAGTGAGGCAAACTGAAGGCTTTTGGACTTATCAATTCGCATCAGCCAATCGACAAGTCCATTGCAAAGACTGCAGTAACCATCAAAAAAAACGATCTTCAAATTCCCTCACTTGCTTCATCCAAATCACTTGCTACACCTACTCATTTTGCAATTCAACTCTATTTAACTTCACCTTAGAGTGACCCTTTTTGTAAGATTGTCTAGCAACTAAACACCGAGTTAATGATGTAATTCACCCCAAATGAGCGGTCGGCAAAATATCTAGGCCTCTGATTTGCTCTTATCATCTCTATGCTCTTCGTAATAAGAAGTTTCCTCATTTTGAGCCTGCTGTTTTCAACACAGGTTTTCGCTCATTCGAACGCTTGCGAAGTCCTTTTTTCTTTTGATTCGAATA
>JAYUEB010000166.1:0-6730 GCA_043739525.1 Bdellovibrionales bacterium | reverse complement strand
GCTCAACTTCTTCGAGTCTCAACAGCTCTTTGGTATGCTCTCCACCTCTCAAGCCGATTTCATACGAAGAACCTTGAACTACCAATTGATGAATCCCGGCTTCTTGTCGAGGAATCCATAAACTCTTATTTTTTGAGTCCACTTTAAGGTCAGCTAAATGAGGTTTTGGAAATACTCCAACATGAAAGGTATGAACAACAAAGCTTAAGCCAAACGCGAAACATAGAAGTATCACTTTACCTAACTTTCTCATGATCTTCGCTTCGCAATAAATTGTGTAAATGGAGTAAGGCCCCAAACAGCACCAAGATAACTACCGATTGAGCCAAAAACTAAAACCTGTCCAAGTTGCTGAAGCACAGGATGACCACAAAATAGAAGCGGCAGAAAACCTAAAGTAGTCGAAATACTATTGAGACCTAGCGCTGACCATACGCCTTCGGCATGAGTCTTGTCTTTCTCAGTCAAAACATCTGTCACAAAAATTCCGTAGTCGAGGCTAAAACCAAATACTTTAATAAATCCAATAAAGCTAATAAATGTAATTGTCCAGTGACCGATGACCGCAGCAATGTAGAACAAACCCATGCCCGTAAAAAACGGAATGAGCGCTATGCTAGCGATTCCAAATCCACCGCAATAAATAATCAATAAAATAAACGCCAAAACAAAAGCAATAGGCACCATCCACGTGAGCTCTTGAGACAACACCTTTGGAAAACTCGATATGATCTCAAGTAGCGAGCTAGCACCTGGAAATTGCGTTTTAATTTTTAAATTCTCAGCCTCGCTCTGTGGGGTCCATAAACTGAGCCACTTTTTCTCGTAACTAAAATCTTTCAAATACTCAGGAACTGGCTCTCCGGGTAGAAGACTCACCGGAATGAGCCTATTACATTCAAGATTTGCGAAAAAGGGTGCAAAGAAATTAATTTCAGTTTCGCTAAACTGTTTCCGAAATTTTTGATCACAAAATATTTTTCGCCAAGATAAAAGATGGGCCTTTTGCTCTTCAACGGGTGGCAAAAATTCGTTTACCGAACTCAGCTTTGCATTGTTCTGAGTCGCCCACTGCTGTTCATTTTTAGCTTGATCAAGAATTTCAAGTGCATCTTTACCAGGATTATCAGGATCAAAAAAGTGAACAAGAGGCGCACTCGTGCCCATGTTTCTGTAAAGCCAGTGACTTATAACTGAGTTTTCAGCACTTTCATAATTGAGCTCTTGTATACCAAAGTTAATTTTCAAAATAAAAAACCCGACAATAGAAAAAAGACCTATCCCCAACATGAGGTACTGCATAAACTTAAATTGGGGCACACGAATATGAACCGGTGGCGCCTTCAAAAGATTTGGAAACTTTTTGTGTAAAAAATAGAAAAATCCAAACCCGATCATGAGTCCAACTGACGAAAAGAACATAATTTGCTGTATCAGCGGAATCTGACTCCAAACGACAGCCAATAAAATTGCAAGCGTCGTTAAAATTCCAAAAAAGTTAGCTTTCCAAATACGTTTTTCGTTTCCAAAACTGAATGCAGCTTGCAATCCGTAATGCATGCAAAGACCAACAATTCCCGGACCAAACGAAAGCGTAAGGCCATGGATGCGACCAAACACCATAACCGTCAGAAATGTTGACAATCCGACAGCAACTAAAAGAGGCGGAACCAAAAGTACCAATCGGCCACGCCCGGTGCTGATGACCAAAAAAACGAATCCCAGCATGAGTGCAGTACCGAACCAAGAAACAACCCCCAAGTCCTTGCGAATTCGGGATTCATTTTCATAGGTCGAAGCGTGTGGGCCAAAAAGATGTGCGGACGCACACATTCCATCATCTTGGCAAAAAGCCTGAATCGTTTTTAAAACCTCAGCAGTCCTCAAGGTTTGAGCAGGTGAAAAACTAAATTGAATAGCAATCAGAGCTCGACTGCTTTCAGGATCAAAATAAACGCCTTGAAATTGTTCAAATTTCAAAATGGAATGTTTTTGCAATATATTCTGAAATTCAGTCAATGCATTAAGAGGATCAACCTGCAAAAAGCCTAAAAGCTCCTTAGGTAATGGTAAAGAAGCCTTTGCTAAGGCCGCACTCATTAAGGATTTGATTGTTTCTACTGTTCCAGCATCATGCCTTCTCGGATAATCTTGTGCCCACTGACTTAAAAGTTTCTTATAAAGTCCGACTTGAAATCCACACGAAATCTTTTCAAAGCTTTTCGCTTCATTAGCAGCGAATTCTCGACACTTTTTTTGAATACTTTGGAGAGTTTTATCCGAAAGTGTCTTTTCATTGGTTTGCAAAACAATGAAGTTCCACCAAAAAACTGGGAACTCGCGAATCCCAATTAAACCGCTTTTTGCCTGCTCAGGAACAAAAACATTATGCGATTGATCATACCAAGAAGGTACTTCAGCAAAAGTCGCCTGCAATCTCAAAAGCGAAAGCAAAATAAAAAGTATCAATTTTAATTTAAGATGTCTCATCTAGGTCATTTTGCTTTCGGAGGCTTTTTGTGGGTAACGACAGTATTCTCGAAACTAATGTCTAAAACATCTCCTGAGTTTTCGGTCAAAGTCACTTGCTTCGCATAACCTGTGTTCGCCAGCTTCATTTCAATATGGCGAAATATCATCGAATGCTTTGGTTCAAAGGCATAGGTATCTGCACTTGGTTTCGTGATTTGATATTCCGTTGCTAAGGCATGCGGATCAAACTTAAGCCATGTGACAAGAGCGCCCAAATCCTTTTCAAAAGGCTCTTGGGTTGAGTTCTCACCATGCTTAAAGGTCTGTGTGGTTTGGTCCACACCTTCTCCACTGACAATCTGAATCTCTTTCGATTTCATCGTAACAACTAGCTTTGAAGGTTTATCGATTTGCCAAACAATTGTATCAGGTGAATTGAGCTTCAAACGTCCTTCAGATTTAAGCTTTATGTTCGTGTCCACTAGCTTTTTCACCTGGGTAAATCGACTTTCCAGGCTTGAAATGTCGCGGTATTTTTCGAGAACTTGAGCGAGCTCCGATTCGTTGATATCCGCCTTCACTAGGTTAAAAACGAGCAGAAAAGGGACGCAAATCGCTAATTTTAAGAAAAATGAGGCTCTCATAGGCTTTTCCGGCATTTTTAAGCATAAAAAACTGTTAAAAAGCGATAATTACCTAGTTGATCAGAGACATCAATATTTATATAGTCCCCTTCGAACTAACTCTTTTTGCGGAGCCTTAAATCTATGACAAAAGCCGAACTGACAAACGAAGTGACCTCTCTCATCTTGAATGCGGTTCAGTTGCGCCATGTCGACCCCAAAACACTTTCTGATTCGACTTCACTGAGAGATGGGGGCCTTGAGCTTGATTCCGTTGATATTCTTGAAGTCGTTGTGACCATTGAACATCACTATGGAATACAAATCGACGATCCCGAAAAAGGAAAAGTCTATTTTCGCAGCATTGGCAGTGTCGTTGATTTTGTTGAATCTCAAAGAGCCAAATGATCTCCGTCACGGGCTTTGGCGCTATTACTTGCGCCGGAAAATCTTCCGCAGAACTTTGGCGCAGCTGCCTTGAAGAAAGAACTCATATTCAAAATGGTTTAGGGTCGATTTCTGAAAAGAGCTTTGATACTCCTCTTAACCAAAGTTTTTTGGAATCAACTAAATTTGACGAAATTACAAAACGTAGTCGCGCGATGCAAATGAGCCTCACTGCTATCGACGAAGCTATGAGACATGCCGGCTGGGCTGAACTTCAAAAAGATGACGGGATTATTTTAGCGACCACTACTGGTCAAATTGAGCTATGGGACAAGGTCTTGGTCGATTATTTACTCAAGCGAGTCGATTTTAAGGAGTTTACTCAATCCTTTCGTTATCAGCCTATCGGCTATTTACTTGAAAATATCTGTCAGAGCTTAGATTTTAATGGCGAACGTCTTCTCGTTGCTTCGGCATGTACAGCGGCAACTCAGGCCATTGGACTCGCGTATCTCTGGCTTAAGCAAGGCAAAGTAAAAAGATGTTTGGTTGGCGGAGTAGAAGTCTTATGCCCATTAACTGTCGAGGGCTTTCGAAGTTTGAAACTTCTCTCTGATCAAACTTCAACTCCGTTTGACCAAAATCGTCGCGGAATTAATTTATCTGAAGGCTCAGCATTTTTGTGCCTCGAAGCAAATGCCAAGGACCCCCTCGCCCATGTGACTGGCTTTGGGATGAGTACGGATGCCTATCATATGACCGGACCACAGCCAGAAGGCCTCGGAAGCCTCAGAGCTATGCGCCTTGCTCTAAAAGACGCAAAACTTTCGCCAAGCGAAATCTCTTGGATACATGCGCATGGAACTGGCTCCGAGCTCAACGATTTATCCGAAGGCAGAGCAATCATCGAAGGATTTGGCCCAAATATGCCGCCTGTCAGCTCGACGAAATGGGTGCATGGCCACGCTTTGGGGGCTTCAGGAGCACTCGAAACCATCCTTTGTGTAAAGAGCCTGCAGGAACAAAAAATTCTTAAGTCATTTGGGTACCAAGAGAGAGATGCCAAAATTCCGCTTAACTTGTCTGCGAGCAATCAATCTCTAAAGGTAAAAAATATTCTTAAGAACACTTTGGGCTTTGGCGGAATGAATGCCTCTGTCATTTTGAGTCAGGTCACATGAACTACTCAATTATTAACTATGCACAAGCAAATGCGAATTCAGTTCAAGCAAAGGCTATGGATCCACAGTTTCGGAAGGCAACGCGCAAGATGATCTTAGCTAGCTCCGCATTTGATGCATGCCTTGAACCCATCAAAGATTTCTTTGAAAAAAGTGACAAGACGACATTTGGTCTTGTCGTTGGCTCAGTCATCGGAGAGCTCGAATCCACACGAGACTTTCTTTTGTCATGGCATCAAACTAAATTGGCTCGTCCACTTCTATTTCAAAATAGCCTTCACAATTCGTCTGCCGGAATGATTTCTCTTCACTATGGCCTCACGGGTCCGGTCATTACGACAAGCCATCCCATGAACTTATCGCAGGACTCTCTCAATTTGGCAGAGCTCATGCTCGAGAGTCAGCTTTGTTCTTTTGTCTTTGTTGTGAATGTCGAAACTGAAAGTGGAATCACTGGATATGACGGTCCTCGAGAGGGAGCTGACGTTTTACTGTTAGCTCATCCTGAAGACGCAAAAAAACATGGTCTTTCGATACAAAATACAAGAGTCAAAGCACTCAAGCCGATCGGTTTTTCACTTGAGAATATAAAATGAACATCTCGACCATTCGAAAAATCGAAACGAGTTCTAAAGAGATATTTTTAACTTTTGACGATGGCCCAAATGATATAGCCACGCCATTCATTCTCGATATCTTAAAGGAATACCAAGTCACCGCCACCTTCTTTGTCATTGCCGAAAAGCTTATCTCACGACCGCAACTCGTAAAACGTATCCAACAAGAAGGCCATGCGATCGGAAACCATTCATTAGATCATCGATATTCGGCATTCTTTGCAGGTCGAGAAAAAATAAAAGACTGGGTTTCAAAATCAGAAAAGATTTTAGAGCAAAGTGGCGTTTCGACTAACGTTGGCTTTCGACCACCAGTTGGGATTCGAACTCCTGAGCTTTTTTGGGCTCTCAAGCAATTACAAATCCCGTTAGTTCTATGGAATGTAAGATTTTACGACACAGTTTTTACTTGGAAAACAAATCGAGCCCTGCAGTCGCTCATAAATATGCCAAGCGGTAGCATTGTACTCTTACACGACAATCGAAAACCGAATACGCTCTTTCAGTTTGGCCAAACCCTTCGTAGTTTTATTGAAGAAGCTCAATCAAAAAACTATCAGTTCAAAGCTTTGACAAGAAGTCTTTGCCTTTCACAATATCAAAATTAAAAAGTCGCCGACAAAAGCGGAACCAATACCGCTGCTGAATTTGGATGACGAGAACTCGAATAATAGGACGAGGTAAAAGCAATCACATCCCACCAAGTGTGAATAAAAATACTTTGTCTTAAGGTCCACTCATTTCTCTGAGTGAGGTATCCGAGATACCAGCCCAAAAGAAACTGTGGAAGTGGAAAAGGATTGTCAGAACTTAGATGAGCAGCGGCAAATAAAAGAGCTGTCGTCGAATTACTCCAAAATTCATTCCCGATGTAATGGTACGACACCGGCAGCATCCAGCCTCTAAAGAAAGCTTCTTCGGTCACCCCGGCACCATATGAATAGGCACCGCTATATAGAAAATCTCCACCGTTTAAATGGGGCGGGCCCGACTGATCGCCAATGTCTAATAATCCTAATCCCAAACCAACAAGGAGCGGAATAAAAGTTGAAGGCTTTTCGATTTCTGAAAATGCAATTGGAGCTTGCGATAATTCGCTGAGAGTTTCTTCGTGTTTTAGAAATAAAAACTTTCCTATAGGCTGCTGAGATCTAACCGCGGTTCTGAAACTTTGATAAGCACTTAAAAAACCTGCGTCCCCCATCATCTGACTTCCGAGTTGCGCCTCACGCACTCGATTATCCCTGGAACTGAGATCTGCTGTATCTGTTGCCGCATTACCTGAAGATGCATCTACTAGTAACAAAGTTCCGACACCAGCATAGGCTGTATAGAAACTCGCAAGATACCATTGATGCTCCCACCATTGATCAAAACCTGGCATGATGACGCACGCAAGCTGAGGCCAAATAAAATTTCTCGGCTTTTGAGGCAGGTATCTCAGTTCAAA
>JAYUEB010000165.1:0-20210 GCA_043739525.1 Bdellovibrionales bacterium | reverse complement strand
ATTGAAAAAGGGCGAAATCATCGCTCGAGATGAAGCCGAATACATTGCTTCGATTGCAGATACGGTCCCACTCCCAGTAGCGGTTGTTGATCATGAATTTAAAATTCAATCTGCAAACCAGTCTTTTTACAAATACTTTGATTTATCAAAAGAAACTCTTAAAATAGATCTACAAAAGCTCTTATCTCTCAAACCGGCCTATATCCAACGCTTTCAAAAATTAGTATCACATACGCTTAAAGACAAAACTCCATTTACCGATTTCGAGGTCGAATACGACCACTCACAGCTTGGAAATAGAAATATTTTTATATCAGGCGGTCATATTTATTGGCGAGGAAGCGAACCAACAGCCATTCTTATTAGCTTTTCTGATATTACCGAAAGAAGATCAATTGAAGGAGAGAGGCAGTTGCTTTTGAGTAAAGCTCAAGAGGCTCGAGCTGAAGCCGAAAAGGCAAATCGCATAAAGGACGTTTTTTTGGCTTCCGTATCTCATGAACTCAGAACTCCACTTTCATCGATATTGACTTGGGCCCAGTTGATCTCTGAAGGAAAAGTAGACTACGAAAGAGCTAAAGAGGGAGCGAGTGTTATCCAGCAGAGTGCTAAAACTCAAAATCAACTGATCGATGACTTACTCGATATATCGCGCATCATATTAGGGAAACTGGCACTTAAAATTGAAAAAGTGGATCCCAACAAGATTATTCAAAAAACGATTGAATCCATTCGATTAAGTGCTGAAAGAAAATCAATTAAATTTGAAGATTTCATTTCTCAAGATCTCGTATCTATTCACGCTGATCCCGTAAGACTACAACAGATTATCTGGAACCTCCTTAGCAATGCGATCAAATTTTCACCACCAGAAAGCCATATTGAAGTTCACACAAACTGCGTTGGTCGAGGACCTGATCAAAAGATAGAAATCAAGATCAGAGATTTTGGAAAAGGAATTCCGGTCGAATTTATTCCGTTTATGTTTAACCGATTTAGCCAAGCTGAAGAAGCTTCGACCCGCGCTCATGGAGGCTTAGGCCTCGGCCTGTCAATTGTCCGCAATCTAGTCGAACTTCAAGGCGGAACTGTTATAGCCGAAAACTCTCAAGACTCCTGTGGCGCTATTTTTACAATTACCTTTCCTCTGGCCCCTGCTGAAGGAGAATCGGCAATCACTCAAAGTGCGACTATCGAATCTAAAATCACTGTTGGCAAATCTAGACCTGACAAAGCCAGCGATCGTAAGGGCCAACCGAAACTTGACGGACTTCGAGTGATGTTCGTCGATGACGACGCACTTACGAGAGAGGCAATCAGCATCTTTTTAAAATCATTTGGCGCTGACGTCTTAGCTGTGAATTCAGCTGCAGATGCGATTCTAAAAATAGCAGATTTTAAGCCAGACATTATTGTGAGCGATATAGCAATGCCTGGTGAAGATGGCTACGATCTCATCAAGAAAATTCGAAACCAGAAGTCGCAGAACATCAGTGATTTACCAGCGATTGCACTGACTGTTTATTCAGAACCAGAAGACACAAAAAATCTTATTTTGGCAGGATTTCAAGCTCATATTTCCAAACCAGTTGAGGCAAATGAGTTAGGCAGAACTATTTTAAAGATTGCAGGACGGACAGAAGATAATTATTAAAAGCCAGTCTATTAGAATATAAGGAACCAGCTTCACTACTGACTCATAGCATGTTTTTTGCCGTATCAGCCTGCCAAGTACTATTGCCATTTTTCAGCACCCGTTCTGAAATTCTTTCTTGATTCAAAAATCTCAAGCTCATCACGAACCTCGCAGGCCCGGCATCATTTTAGCAATAAACTGCTGTTTCAATCAAGTAGAGGTCTTTATGAAATACACAATGATTTTGATTTTCAGTTCAATGGTCGTTTTTGGCTGCGCAAATAGCAATAAATCTAAAGTCCAATCTGCTATCTTAAATGCTCCTACACCAGTAAAAAAGGACTACGGTTCATCTGATGCTAAAGCTGGTGGCGTGTGTAAACCAGAAATTTTATCAGACTATAAGTTAGTCCAAAGAGCCTGTCGTGATATTCAGTCGCGCACAACCCAAGAGTGTTTCGATGCAGTCGACACGTTCAATAGTGTACACCCGGATATTGATTGCTCGGGCACTTACAATGACACCACAACCGACACGGCTTTTCATATTAAAACAAGAACAACCACAAATCCTGAACAAGTTGCAATATGCAAACAGCGTGCATCTGATATGGATCAAATTCGTACGGAAGCTCAAAAGGCTCTTGAGGCTAAGAAAAAAACGCAAAGCTTAAATGTTAAAGCTGAAATGACCGATTTTCTGAATAAATACAAAGAGTCATCTTGCACTGAAGAGTCGAACGATTTGTTCACGTCCGAAATCAAACAAATGACTGATAAACTCGATAACTTATAAAGACCTGTAAATATTCGATTACCATGGTTCAGTCCAGTAGCTCCGAACCTTGTTCTAATTTGCAGCTCTCCCGCACTGGCCTTGACAGCACTTTTCCCTCTAAGACAATCTTAGTAAAACACTTAAAGGGAAAGGTTCTTATGAAGTCTCTACTCTTGATAGCTCTTATGGCTTTTTGCTTCTGGATCAGCTCGAATAATTTGGCACAAGCACAAGCCTTGACTGCTGAACAAAAGGTTCAACTCGAGAAATGGCAAGCCGCTCTTGACGACAAATCCGTAACTGAAAATTCTTGGCCAAAAGAAATGTGCGGCAAGGATTTGCCAGCTAAGATTGACCCTTCACTTGTTGCGCCCTTCATGGCTGCCGGCAATGAGGCAAACTATTATTGTCGAGAAGTACGAGAAAAACTCTCAACAATTTGCCGAAATGCTCAGTCATATCTTAAAGAAGGAAATAAAAAAGATAATAAAAAACTGATTGGTACTTTGATCAATAAAATTACTTGTAAGATAAGTAAGGGCCCGGAAGACGATGCTTCTTTTGATCTGAGCAAAGGTGAGCTCGTTGTTTCTTTGGGAGCTAAAGCTTCGAATATCAGCGAGAAACTACTATCATATCTCTATAAAAAACAAGGTTTCAATCCTGGCAACCAGTAGTTTTTATACTCGAAGTTTCGTCATTAAAAAAAAGGGTTAGCTGACCTAACCCCTGAAATCCACTTTTTACTTCACTTGATCTTGAAATTCTTTTAAGACCTGTGCACGGGTCTTACAGTTTGCTGGATTAATCGGAATATTTGGAGGATTCGGATGCTTTGGATCGCCAACTATCTTAGCGAGATCGGTTCGCACATTTGCCGAAGCCAAATCATCTAAATGAGAATAGGTTCTTGAAACTAATCGTCGCTCAGCTCCACCTTTTGTCAAGGCAGGATAGTTTTTGAATGTCACATCAATGTGAGTTCGGGAACCAAATGCGAGGCCGTGTGTCGGACAACCCGTCACGTCGTCACGACGAATTTGAAACCCCGTAAAATCTGTAAGCAATACAACCGTATCATCACCCACGCAGTCAACGCGAGTTGGCTTTACCTTGTACTGACTGAGATCATTTGCATAAGCTAAAAAGCTTAAAGTCTCAACGTAAGTTGGTTTCGTCCACTGACCTTTATCAAAGGGCACATGACCTTTATATTGAGGATTAGACTCTAGAAGTCCAGCGAGCGATGCATGCCACGCTATATAGTCATCACCTACCATATTCAGCTGATCTTTTGCGTTCCACCAAATAAAGGCTTCAAGAAAATCGAGTGCCATTTGGCCATTCTTTTCTTGAATAGTACCAACAGCACAGCTTTGCAATTTATCTAAATCTTTTAGATTGAATTCGCCCGCAGCAAAGCTCGCTCGCGCGCCTAAAAGTGTACTTATAAACAATATAACATTTAATAACCTTCTCATAATTTCTCCTTTAATGAAATGAGTGTTTTAAAACATTTATTTGATTCGTCTTGTGAGACGATACATTGCCAAAATTGATTGAGGTCTGTGATTTTATCTGCTGAAGATCTAAGTCCACGAGATTCATTGATTGCATGCGCAACGTTCAAAGACTCGGAAGCAGTTCGTGTACTGATTCTTGGTATTGCTCCAAAATATCCAAAGTTAATCACATTATTAGTAAATGAATTTAAATATTTTTTTGATACAAAAGGAGTTAGGCCGCCCCAATAAGTGGTCTCATTGGCTAAATGTAAATTTTCACGATCGCGAAGATTAGAGGACTGATGGCAACTCACACAATTTGTATTGAAGAAGTGAACTCGACTCACCTGATCGATCATCTCCGATTTCATAAGAATCTCATTTGAACGATGACCGGGAGTCTGATTAATCTTCACCTCATCTTTGTCTTGAAAAATTTCACTGAGAACAACACCCGAAGGATTCATCTGCACAGGCATAAAAAGCGGACGCAACAAACAAACAGAAAAAATCGTACAGTTAAGATCTTCCATACCCTTGAGCATTTCAGGGTCACCACCATTATTAAATTGCTGGGAAAACTCAGTCACAAATCTTTGCCAACGACCTTCACGAACCACTCCTCCGACAAATTTCCAGTGGTTAATTGAAGCTCGCACGATGAGAGTGACAACATCGACCTTCACGTCGGGCTGAGCTAAGGTTGTGAGAATTGCTGTTTCTATAATTTTTGAGACAATACGCTTATCAGAACTTTGTGCTTCAAATTCTAAAATGGGATGAATACTTAAAGTTAAACCTGAGGTCTTTAGATCATAATTTTTCTGAGCACTTTGTTTTGCTGAAAGCAAAGCATCTATCAAAGTATTTGCAACTTGAGGATTCAGACGAAACAAAAGATGCAAAGCGGTCGGATAAGGAAAACCAAAGTCATTAAAAGGCTGAACCACGAGTCTCAATCGCGGCACGCAATCCGTAGTTCGATGAGCAATTAATAAATCGTCTTGGGCTTTTAAAGCAAAATCATCTCCGCACGGATCAAACCTCATGCTGGTAACAAACCATTTGGATGGTATTGAAATATTATTAGCGTCGCTATAAGGTAAGTTGTCTAAAGTATATTTTTTCTCAAATGTCAGAACTTGCTCAAATATTTCGGAATTTAGAAGTGTGTTTCCGACTAAATTGAGAACTGGCAGCGGCTTACCCTCCTTAAGAGGAAACAAAAAACTGACATCATTGACGTCAAGTCCTTCACCAGGCTCAGCAAAGGCTCCCAGACTAAGGCATAAGAAAAATATAATTATCAGTGCGTAGAAAAATTCTGTTTTCCCCATATGTCTTCCCTTTCAAAATTGGCTGCATTTGCAACTTAGTAAAGGAAAGGTGGCTTGTAATTGTCCTAGAACAATTTAATTCAAGTTTTAAATTTTTTTATGAGTTTATTGAGGCTAGACGGAGTAACACCGATATAACAGGCGATATCTTTTTGTGGAATATTCTCGCTATTAGAACCATGGCGCTTTAAAAACAGCTCATATCTTTTTTCAGCACTATAACTCAGTAATTCGTATTCTCGATCGCACTTTTCATAAAAGCGAATTTCGGCTAAAGACCTGCCACCCTCGTTCCAAACACTGTGTCTGGCTCTCAGCTTGTACAACAGACCTGGAGTCGTCACCAAGGCTTGCACGTCAACAATCGCTTGAATAAACTGCCTCGCCGGAATATTTTGCCAAAGTGTCGCGGCATCACCACTCGTTTCCGTAGGGCAATCAAATCGAGTAATATATTCTTTACCATCTTCTGTTATGAAGTATTGCTTCATGATACCAGAGTAAATAAAAGCATAAATATTTGAAGCTTCTCCAGGTTGAAGTAAAAATTCGCCCTTTCGAAAGGTCCTCGGTATCATATTCGCTTTATAAAACAGCCACTCCGCCTCGGGCGGATCGCAGTGTCGATGGATCGCAATATTAAACTGTTGGTAAGCCGCTTCTATATCATTCTTATTCATTTAAATTTGAATACTAATTAATTTTCAGCGGCTTGTCTATAATCCATCCTACTGGAACCCTGCCTAAAGCATCTTTTGGCATTCTGTCGATAAGTTTATCAAAAGTTTCAGCGTATTTCGAACCTGAAGCTCGCTTCAGTGGTACGGCTGTTGCTCACCTATCGACTATGCTCAATAAGCTTATTGTCATTCTATTTCTCTCGCTCACGCCCTATTTTGCGCAAGCATTCCAGGCGGGCTCATGCGAAAGCCAATTCTTTCTTAAGAGCAGAGATTTTCAGGGTCACTATGTAGCGGTCGAAGGCGGAATTGGTCATGGCCGATTACATAGCCAAGGCGCCGGCGAGGATTGCTGGGCGCAAGCTATCACTTCACTCGTTGAAACCATGTTTTTCATCAAATCAGGCAAAAGAGTAAACCTTTCGCCGGAACACGATCTCTTTTGGCATAGCTACCTTCAAGTGCAGGCTAACCTAGGCAAATTTAAACAAATGAGGGCCGAATATTTAAATCCAAATCCTTCTGCGCGTACTCAGAGAATACAAAAAGAATATCAAGAAGCCTATGGACTCGGGCCCTCTGGTCACGTCAATGTCAATTTAGGCTTTCAGCTGGATGTCGGCGCTGATGCAAAAGAAGCCATTGATAAAATCAGTTTTTCTGGAGTCGTCCCGAGCGCTCGTTACGATCAGCAAATTACAACTGATGAAAAAGAAAAACGTATTGAACAGGGCCTTGCTCATTTTGTCGGAAACTACCTTTTAAAAGCTGATAACTTTGAGCGCTACTCAGCCAAACACAACGACAAAGACGGCGTTAATACAGCTCTCTTTAATGACCTCGTGACCTCTCTCATGAGCCATGAACGCGCAATTACCCAAGTGCCGTTTCGTCCTGACCAAGAGTTTAAATACCGCAATCGCGTAACGACACCTCGTAGATTTTTGACAGAAGATTTACAGTTTGATCCGAAAGACTACCAATACGTCAAGACCAGCCCAACAAATCAAAAGATCGCGTTAAGAGCGATTGCAGAAAGCATCCGAATAGGTCTTCCTGCATTAGTCGGAATGGAGCTTTTTGGCGACGACGATGTATGGATGAAAGAGCAAACGGAAGGCCTTCTCTCTGATGCAACCTGTGCTCACAATTGCAAAGTCGTGACTGGTCAACATGAGCTTTTAATTGTGAACTATATCTTTAAAGATTATCCATTGGTGCCTACTGCGATTATCGTACAGAATTCTTGGGGCCGGCTTGGAAATCGAGATATCAACGGAAACAAAACCCGCAATCCAAAGAAGATGGGTTATTATGTAATCTCGGTTGAATATCTCAATCGCGATGAAAAAAATGGACCTTGGGATCTTCTTATAAGTAAAATCTTAGCCGGAACAATTCCACCGGCAAAACCTAAAAAATAGATCTTAACGATTCAGTTTACTGACCAAACCGCTGAAGAAAATCACGAACAATCGATACCTTTTCGCTTTGCGGAGTGAGACCACCAAAGTCCACCAATCTGACCAAAGCAATCCGAATTCGATGCGAGAGAATCGCATCTTCAATATCAGAAACCGGAACATTCCAAAGCTCAGCATAGGTTTTCATAAATGCATCTTCTGAATCCAGGAGTGCTCTCGAATCTAAGCCTTTAGCTAAACCTTCCGCATGCCACGATTCTAGAAAACGACCGACATCGCCTAGCGGATCGCCAGCTGGAAGTTCGGCATCTGCCTTTCGCCAAAAACTCCATTCACCTGACATATAATCAATAAACGGAATGCTTCGTCCACTAACAAATACGTTAGCAATATGAGCGTCCCCATGAGTGTATGTCAAATAAGGAAATGTATTGTGAAAACCCCGTAAAGCAATAGCATCCAATTTCTGCTTGATTATCTTTGATGTCGAGCTCGCTATGCCAAGGCTGCGATCAACCGATTCAAAGCGAACTTCATCTATATAACGTCTCGTCTTTTCAAAATCATAGACCCGATACTGCCGAATTTTATCGATCTCCATTTTTTGAACCGAAGAGTGATGAAATTCAAAAAATCCACGCGCAGCAATTTGCATTTGGTCGATCATTTTGCTTGCCGAGGGACCCGAAGATATTAAATGTTGAAAACTCTCACCGTCTGCTCCATCAGCCAACATAACCGGAAACATATGTCGCCCAATTTGCATCTGAAAAACATCTCTAATTTGAACAAAACTAAAGAACTTAGAAACCAATCGAGTTAATACTTGCCCAGAACTCACTTCATGCAATAAAGCCGAAGGGTATGGCGGAAATATTTTTATAACAAATATAGCTTCATCGCGATTATTACGTAAAAAATAAATTCTTGAGTCGCGAGAAAGAATAGGATTTGGATCAACTCGCAAATTTCTACCTGCCAGATACTTATCGACGTAAATCTGCAACTGCTCTTCTACACTTGAGCCTTTTGATTGATCCAATCGAGGCAACGTATTCATAAATTCTTGGTCGATACGCGAATTATTTCCAAACGGAACGCCCATTCGCTCCAGAAAAACTCCAGCTCGGGCGTAAGCATCTTGCATTCTAGACATACCCTGAACAGGAAAACGATTGGTCGTAAAAAAAACATCGCGACACTGATCGCCGCTATAACGACTCTCTGAAAAAGACGAAATTGGAACGAGGATGATCAGGGCTAAACCCAAGAATGAAGTGAATAGCAGATTTTTGCGCATTTAAAATAGCTCCGTAATGAGCTGAAATGTTCAATTTACATGCCATTTTTTAAAAGTGAAGTAATTGATTCAAACGAGTAAGCACGTTAAGTTTCGAATCTTTTCCCAAAACGGGGCCTCACTTAACAAAAATTGTCATCTTGATGTTAGAAATCTTACACCCAAAGCCCCACGACTTTCCTGAGACTTACAGTAATCGGCACTCTTGTTGCTCTAGATTGTAAAAAACTTAGACACTTCTTTTATTAGGATTTATGAAAACATCATTTTTGAAGAAAAATTTGACCCGTCAGGTAAGACAAATTTTCACGCTCGTGTTGATCGTGTCACTCTTTACTTCTACCTCCTTTTCTGACCCCGAGTCGGAGTCGGGCACATTCGCTCGCCCTAGCTTTATTGCTAGACTTTGGAATCTATTGAGGAACAAGGATAATAATCCAAACCCGAGTTACGTCTATATTAAGAGTCAGCCATCGGTCGATATTGGAACTCTTAACCTCCAAGGTGTTTCGCCTTCGGCAGAAGTAGCTCCACCCGTCGCTCAACCAAATTTCAACACTATCCTTAGAGATCCAAATTTATTGCTGGCACTCCCGCCACCCATACTTGCTTGGTATCGAGCTGAAACCGAGAGACTCTCGCGCGCTTATTCAAGATTAGCAGTTGGAGTAAACAACCAGAACACCATTTTCACACCGGAAGCTGGAAATGTTTTTGAAATGACGGGTTACTGGCTTGATGCTGACAGATTGAAAGTTTATGAAAGCTCAATCCCTAAAGAACTGCGAGAGCAATTCGTTCGTATAAGAAACGACAAAGTACAATATTTATTTTTAGTACATCCTGAAAGTTACTCGATGTACAAAGGTATACTTACGACTGACCTCGAAACCGAAACCTATTTAGCGGCTGCGACCTCGTCATCCCGAAGTGTTTTGACTTGGAAAGAGGGTCAAGAAGATAAAGCTTTCATCGCTAAAGTGAGCTTAAACGTCGAAATTGCAACCGTCGATCGATCAATTAAGGGCGTTGAAACTGCAATGAGTATTGGTATCGATCGAATTTTGAGGCTCTCAAATCTTCCAAAATCATTCAAATACTTTCGCGAGGTTTTAGGTATCATTCCGGCAGGTCTACCGCGAGGCGGGATGATCATCCGAAGCTTCCCGAAAGAAATGAGAGATCCTGATGTCAGACTCGTCCCACTTTTTTCTCTGTATGCGAAACATAAAACCGAGCGTCCGTTACTGCTCGAAATGATTTTAACATCAGGTATGACACCAATTGATTTTGTTACCTCGCAAATAATTGATCCATTTATTGGCCAGTGGGTTGACCTGGTTGTTAACAGCGGAATTCTTACTGAGCCTCACGCACAAAATGTTTTAATCGAAATTGGCAAGGATGGTCTCCCAACGGGCTCTTTTTATCATCGCGATTTTGGAGGATTTAATATTGATTTAAAATTTAGACAAGAAAAAAATCTTGCAGTACCGACGCTACCTTCTTTTACGGGTGACGTGGCCAGTGACTACTATCAAGACAGTCACTCCGGAAATATCCACGCCAGCTTGTTTAGTTATTTTAATGGAGGCTTCGTGTCGAATCTCGATACGAACATAAATGAATGGATTAAAGCAGGATGGATCTCAGGTCCAGGATTCACTTTTGAGGAAGCTGAAAAGCTTGTCGTCGCAGCTCTCAATAAGCATTTTGCAGAATATGACAACCGTATTCGAATCACTGAATTGGAAGAAGTCACAACGGTGGTTGAAGGACTTAAATCTCAAAGACCTACTGCACCACTTTGCGAATCCCTTTTCTTCGGAGTTGCTCAATGAAACTAAAGATACTTTTAATATTTTTCACTTTCTTAGTTGTTTCGAATTCGGCCTTCAGCCAAATTTGCTCCGAGTTTATTCAATCCCAGCAAAATGATATTTTTCATTCGTCTTCAAAAAATTTAAAAGACAATTTAGCTCGTGCAATAGCGTCACGGCCTGATATTCAAACTCGATTTTTGGGTCGAAATTTGAATGATCTCTTTAATCTCAATTCCGATCGCCTCAATGAACTAATCGGAAAGGTTCTCCTAGATGGCCAGAAAATAAATCAAAAGCCTTTATTCACAAAACCTGAGGCAATGGTCTACTCAGTTCTTGGATCTGAATCTTTGCTCGATCAATTTCAAGAAAAATTCGGAACAAAATTAATTTCTATGAAGTATTTGCTTAATATGAATATCGCCTTACAAGGCCGTTACAACATCACTGATTCTAGACAAGTGATGCGTAAGACATCGAGCCAAAGAATTTTGCGTCTTGAAAGTGACGAGCAAATCGCTAACGTTCTAAATAATCCCTACCTTAGATTTTTTGAAAATGCTGATCATATGATGATAGCCTCTTCTCCGATGATTGACGATTTAAGTCCTAAGCTTCTAGCACGAGTCGCAAAAATTGATCCTGAATTGAGCGCTCGAATTTCAGAATATCAAGCGAAGAAGACTCAAATCGGTGGAAATGGCCCTGTAGATACAGAATTGAATCAGGCAATGCTACATGCTCTACTTAAGGAACGCCTAAAGAGATTCAAGCATCAAAGTGCTTCTGCTGTTTCCGGCAAATCTCCACAAGATGCAAAAGAGATACTTTTTCAAATGTCGGTTGATTTAACTCATGATATTTTAAGTATCCAGCCGTTTGCCGATCAAAACACTCTGACAGGCCATGCTGTTTTATCCTATCTCTTAACATTGCTTGATTTGCCTCCGCCCAGACAGACCGACTTACTAAACTCTACATTCGGACTTTCAGCTGAAGACCGCCACAGCTTAGTCCGTCGTTCAGTCCAAGCAACGACCTATGCGATCAAAGACTTTACAGACCGAATCACAAACGGCTACGCAATTGAGAATTCGGCGGGCCTCTACCTTACAACTATGCACGACGAAATTACGATCAACATCAAAAAGCAAGGCAGAGAGAAAGCCGTCGGCACAACGAGCACTGAAATAAATCCTGATCAATGGTTGGCATATGTTAAGACCCGAGTTCAATCAGATCCAAAAGTCAAAGCGAGTCTCGCGAAGTATCCTTTAGTTGTTTTAGATTCATTGCTTGAGTCTTTCGCCGAACTCTCAACTAAAATTAATGCAAGATTCATCCATGAAAAAGATGGCGAAAGAGCAATCGGACTCAAATATGCTGAAGCTGATTTCATAGAAAATTTTGGAGTTGCAACCTCAAAGGACTCCTTAAAATGGCATGAAAAAATTCGTAGATGGTTTGATCAAGATGCCAATTTTATTTGGCGTGGACACGGCTATCGTGACCGTGCCGTTACTGAAGAAGAAATTCTCTCAATGTTCACGGTTCCAAACTCACAATTTGCCTCGAACTCGGCACTTACAGCACAATACGAAAGACGAACTAATTTAAAAGATGCTTCATTTAATGATTTACAAAGCTACAATGCAAGTATCGAGTCAGGCGAAATTTATAAGTATGCCGACGATCAACATAAAATGGGTGAGCTCTACGGAAGAGACAGTTACGGATTTTCAACTTCCAAAGCGATGAGCGTAGCCAAAGCTTTTGCAATGGGCGCAATGAAAGTCGCGAAATATGGCGATCAAAAAGACGAAAGCGCACAAAGTCTCATCAAGACAAGAATCAACGTCATGATGTTGCGAGCAAACTATTATGTTGATCTCGGAAGACTTAAACCTCTCAATCAAGAGTTCAGCTACACCTATGGACGCCAACAAGAAGTTATGGGAATCGGCGTGGCGGATCCAGACTCTATCATGGTCGTTCAACTGATTGGCGCCGAAGGTCAGGTTGAAAAAAGTTATGTACGAAATTCGCAAATCCCTTCGCAGATTTGGGTTATCGAAGGAGACTACGTACCAACTGAAGGCCTTCCCGAGCTCGACAAGGTCGCTCAAGTTTTTGATGTTTGGTCAGGCCCAGTTCCTAAAGAAAATGTCTTGCGTAGCCCTGTGGTCGCGCCTCCGCCAGTAGCTACTGCGCCTCAAACAGTTGATATAAAAACAACTCAGGCAACACAAACTGAAACGAAGACTCCCTCACTCTGGAATCGACTCGTGAAACATGTAAGGTCCTTATTTTAGTTTCCTCTTGAAGACGCTGTACATTGGATTCATCAAGTTAATCTCTAGAGCTGAGATCGAAGCTCCATCCAGATTTGATTGTACTTCCATGCAGGTGGAGAATCTGGATCCTGAATATGATCAGGTTTAAGCACGAGGCTTCCGGTTTTAACTAAAATTTGCCGCACTTTTTCGTTTTGATTGAGCTTTGCTTTTTCAGCTTCTAAAACTAGTTGGTAAAAATCACCCTTTGAATTTTCGCGATACTTCATTTTTTTACCTTCAAAACTGACCCAATCAATATTCAGCTCTTTCATGTTTTCTTCAGCTAAGCTTCCAGCCTTCTTCGCTTCAAAAGCGGTCATTTGCGTAACCTGCTCACGATTAAAAGCCCACTTGATATTTTTATTTTTAAGTCTTTCGTCCCTTGAATTTTCTGGGTACTTCATCATCTGCCAAAAACCTTCGACACTTGCATATTTTACTCCGCGAAGTTCAAAAGGAGTTGCAGCAAAATTTGATAAAATTCCGAGTTCATTTCTCTTTGATAGAATCACTTCTCCCGGCTTTGCAGCTTGAGGAAGAATCTCCCAAGAATAGGCTTGGTCTGGTGGAACAGGTTGCCACCACTCAGCTGGATAATCAGATGCCTTTGCACCTAGAGTTTGGCAAGCAAGAGTCGCCTGAACAAGAATCGCTAAGAAGACAAAAAACTTCATATTCATTATGGCTTAAACGATATGATGTTGAACAAAGATCCGAGGACAATCTGAGATCTCCCCCAAAGGTCAGTCTCAGAAGCTTCCATAGTGCCGACGCTATAAATCTGATTGAGCACGTAAGCTAAGCGAAGACCCGCTTGATAAACCCTTAGATCGACGATTGGCAAATTCATCTTAAGATAAGATGCCTGATCAGTCTGGACCGTTGGTTGATAAGCGTATGGTCTAAAGTAGATCGATTCGTTTAGCCATTTTTCAATATCAATTCCCATTGAAATTGGAATGTTTTGAAAGTGAGTCACAAGGTAACGCGCGTATATCAGGCTCGCTTGGTCTTCAGCTATTCCCTGCGGTAAAATATCTTTGTGACCGACCACGATAATCCCAGAATCCCACACTGAGTGCAAATTAGTTGGATAACCAAACCAATTCACAGGAGTCTTGTTGCCAGACATATCTTCTGGTCGCCCTGTATGGAGTGGCTGATGAATATCGCCAACAAAATGAATTAAAAATTTAAGAGCATCGAGACGATCTTGAGAAGGCGTATTTGGACTTCTCAAATAAGCGATAGCAACTTCGATAGCTGCGACAACTCCACCTTTTTGTCGGTCGGGAACCGTCATCGAGTTTAAATGATCTATGTAATTACTGCCATCTTCAATTTTTTCAAAATGATACCATGCCGTTTGTCGATACTGTACTCCCGCACCTCGAACCGCATCGGCCCAATTTGCAACGTCGGACATCGATTGCGCACCTAAGATCCTTGCAACCTCAAGTTTCGCATTTTGATTGAGCCCCGCCTGCGCAATTACCGCCACGCTTCGATGAGCAATGGGTCCCCAAGCTTGAGCAGAACAAGTTAACAATCCACTACAGATAAACAAAAAACTTTGAATTTTATTTTTCATAAAAGCATTAAATGGGGGTGATTTTTATTTGTCTACGTGATTTTGAACAAAGTTTTAGTCATGAGAATTCGGGTAACGAGCTTCACTTAAATTCGATCTTAGCTTGACCCACCCCCGCCAAGTGCTGCCTTAAATTTTAGCTAAGCCCCCGTTCAGCCTCATTCACAGGGGCAAAATTTTGGGACGAAGTCCTGTTTCAATCTCATAACTGATTTCAAACAAAATGAGCCTTTTGTCACAAGCTTTAGTCCTGAGGCGTAGATTTGCAATGATGATCAACGACAGGAGAGATTATGAATCAAATTCGCAAATCCCTAGAGGCCTATAAGTTCATATCGAAGCAGTCATTTCAAAACCCCCAACATCTCGTCGATAAATACGACCTGCTTCAATGCAAATATGGGAGTGATGAAGATGAAATCTGTTTCGACGAAATTCTAAAGAAACAATTTCGAGACAGCCAAAGTAAACCGCTAGACTTAGGCCTGAGACACACTACAAAAGCTGGTACCAAGATAGCGAAATGACTACAATATGAGATATGAATCAAGCTTGGAAAGTTCACAAATTTGGCGGCACAAGTGTTCTCAATGCCGATCGCTATAGAAACGTCTTTAAAATCATCACGGAAATGATTCCTGAAAGTCGAAAAGCAATCGTAGTCTCGGCTATGAAAGGCGTTACTGATGATTTAATCAAATGTGTTGAGCTCGCAAAAAATCAAAAAGAAAACTACAAAGATCTTCTGCAACAAATTCAGAGCCGGCACAAAGATGAAGTCACAAAACTTCTAAGGCCCGATAATGCAAAAAAGTTACTTGTTAATTTCGAAAGTGAATTTCATAAAATTTCTGAAATTCTCAGAGGTATTTGGCTCGTAAAAAGTGCTTCTGAAAATATTATTGAACAAGTGTCAGGAATGGGCGAAGTTTTTTCAGCTCAAATATTGAGTTCCTATATTGAGGAGCAAAATATTCGAACCAACTGGCTAGACGCACGAGAAGTTTTGATCGTTAAAAAAGCTCACCAACGCGTCGTCATCGACTGGGAGAAATCTCGCCAAAAAATGAAGTCGTGGCTGAACCAAAACAATTTCGATCTTTTCGTTATCACTGGCTTTGTCGCAGCTCTCGAAGACGGAACGGCTACGAGCCTGGGAAGAAACGGTAGTGACTACTCTGCATCGATTTTCGGATCCCTACTTAATTGCGACGAAATATTTATTTGGACAGATGTTGACGGAATTTTATCCGCCGATCCAAGACAAGTTCCGGAAGCTATTATCTTAGATGAAATGTCTTACAACGAAGTAACTGAACTCGCCTACTTTGGCGCAAAAGTTGTTCACCCGGCAACTATGACACCTGCAATTGATCAAAAGATCCCGATATGGATTAAAAATACTCTCAATCCAACTTGCAAAGGTACCAAGATTCACGCGCTTGCAAAATCGAAGCTCCCTGTCAAAGGCCTTTCGATGGTTCATGATATGGCGCTCATTAATCTTGAGGGCACAGGCATGGTCGGGATACCAGGCGTTGCAGAACGTCTTTTCTCAGGATTAAGTTCAGCAGGAGTCAATGTTGTCCTCATTTCTCAGGCAAGCTCTGAGCAATCCATTTGTGTTGCCGTATCAGAAGCTCAAGCAGAGGCAGCAAAACAAGTCGTTGAACAATCTTTCTTTGCAGAAATTCAAAGAGGACTTATTCGCCCAATTCAGATCACTCGTCAAATTAGTATTCTTGCTGCTGTTGGAGACAACATGGCAAGCACGCCAGGAGTAGCCGGGATGTTCTTCACTTCTTTAGGTCGAAGTGGCGTTAACATTCGAGCAATTGCCCAAGGATCTTCTGAGCGCAATATTTCAGTTGTTATAGATTCACAATACGCAATGAAGGCTCTTCGAACTGTTCACTCTTCATTCATTTTACCTCATCAAAGAATTTCTATTGGCCTCATTGGACCAGGTTTGATTGGTGAAACATTTCTGAGACAACTACACGAACAAAAAAGCGCATCCAAAGATAACGAAGGTGTTCACTTTCAAGTAAGAGGAATCGCAAACTCTAAAAAAATGTATATATCTGAACAAGAAATCTCACTTTCTGATTGGAAAAAACTTTTTGAATCTCAAGCTCAGCCACTCGATATGAAGAAATTCATCGAGCATATTCATCCAGACCATATTCCTCACGCAACGATCATCGAATCAACCGCAAGCGACGCCCTCATTCCTTTTTATAAAGATTGGCTCTCAAAAGGTCTGCACATCATTTCTCCGAACAAAAAAGCCAACTCAAGCTCCATGAAAAACTACTTAGAGATACGTGAAAGCGCTCAGAAAGCCAATCGCCACTTTCTATATTCAACGAACGTCGGCGCAGGCCTTCCACTCATTCAAACACTCAGAGATCTATGTGCGACAGGAGATGAGATCGTCACGATTCAGGGAATTTTAAGCGGAACCCTCTCTTTTATCTTCAATCAGTATGACGGGACAAAGCCCTTTTCCGAAATCGTTATGCAAGCCAAACAAAAAGGCTATACAGAGCCTGATCCAAGAGAAGATTTATCTGGAGCTGACGTCGTAAGAAAAATTGTTATTTTAGCTCGTGAAGCCGGAATGAAAATTGAAACTCAAGACGTCAAAGCTACTGGACTTGTTCCCGAGATTCTAAGTCAGATTTCAGCAGAAGAATTTCTGAAGCGGCTAACCGAGATGGACCAAGTTATGGCCGAAAAAATGCAAACAGCGAAGATTCAGAAGCAAATCCTAAGGTTTGTTGCAACCGTCAATTCAAATGGTACAGCGAGTGTCGGTCTTGAGAGTTTAGCTTCCAATCACCCGTTTTCAGGAGTGCACGGAACAGATAATATCGTATTATTTAAAACGAAGCGCTATTTCGATCAGCCTTTGATTGTGCAAGGCCCAGGCGCTGGCCCTGAAGTCACAGCCGCTGGAGTTTTTGCGGATCTCCTAAGGTTGTCTCGCTACCTTGGAGCCTTTCGATGAAATCACAAATCGCAAAAGCCTTTGCGCCAGCAACCGTTGCAAATGTTGCTGTCGGCTTTGATATTTTAGGTTTTGCAATCGAAAATCTTGGCGAGTATGTGACGCTTGAAAAAATTAAAAGTGGTGTGGTTTTAGAACCTATTGAGGGCTACCCTCACCTATCGCTCGACATCATGAAAAACTGCGCGACTGCTGGATTAGTTCAACTCATTCAAGATAAAAATCTGAAATTTGGATTTAAAGTCAGGCTTCAAAAAAATATTCCAGTTGGTTCGGGTCTTGGAGGCTCTTCAACTTCAGCAGCGGCTACAATCGTGGCCGCTCAAGCTTTCTTAAAAAAGAAACTAACTCCATCTGAGTTGTTAAACTATGCTCTCATTGGAGAAGAAGTCGCTAGCGGTTCACAGCATGCCGACAACATTGCTCCTTGCTTAGAGGGCGGATTAGTCTATGTGCAAAGTGAACCTAACTTCAAAGCTCATCGAATTAAAATACCGACTAGCCTCAGATGCGTGATCATTTTGCCTGAGCTTACAATTTTCACTAGAGATTCGAGAGGCAAACTAAGCCCAACGGTTTCATTACGAGATATGATCAAACAAACTTCTCACCTTGCCGGCTTCATTTTGGGTTGCGCGAATAGTGATTTTGATTTGATCAGACACTCACTCAAAGACTCAGTTATTGAACCCCAACGCGCGAAGATGATTCCAGGATTTGAAAATATCCAAGCGGCGGCTCTCGCAGCTGGAGCTCTTGGTTGCTCGATATCAGGTTCAGGACCAGCGATTTTTGCTCTAGCGCCCAACACATCATTAACAAGCAAAATCAAGAAGGCTATGCTAGCAGCAGCTATGCAAAGTGATCTCAAAATCCGAGGACATTGGGTTTCGGCAATAGCTAAAAAAGGCGCACATCTTGTCGGCGGCAAAAAATGAACTTCATCTCAACTCGAGGTCAAGCAAAGCCATGTCTCCCCAGCGAAGCCATTTTAAAGGGTATTGCTTCTGATGGCGGACTCTTCGTACCGGAATCATGGCCTGTTATTAAAATTGATCCAAAGTGGTCAAAACTTAAATTTTCTGAGTTTGCGAGCCTCATTCTTTCCTATTTTTTTCAGGACGATCCACTGCAAAAATATCTACCTGAAATATGCGCTAAGGCATTTCATTTTCCGATTCCTCTAAAAAAAATCAGTGCTGATACCAGCGTACTTGAACTCTTTCACGGACCAACAAATGCTTTTAAAGATTTTGGTGCACGTTTTCTGGCTCTTGCGACCGAAAAGCTACCTCAGAGAAATTCTAAGAAAAGATTAGTTCTGGTTGCCACCTCGGGTGACACTGGGGGTGCGGTAGCCTCTGCTTTTTTTGAAAACACACAAATTCCTGTTGTTATTCTTTATCCTAAAAACAAGGTTTCAAAACGCCAAGAAATGCAGCTCACCACTTGGGGACCAACAGTTCGAGCCATTGCAGTCAATGGCAGCTTTGACGACTGCCAAAGCCTGGTGAAACAATGTTTAGTGGCGGATTGGGCACAAAAGGATTTTGAGTTCATTAGCGCAAACAGCATTAACATCGGGCGATTACTTCCTCAAATGACTTACTTCTGTTATGCGAGTTTGCTCTACCTTCAACAACATCAAAAGTCGGCTAGCTTTATCGTACCCTCAGGAAATCTCGGAAATTCAGCAGCACTCTTGTGGGCCCAAAAACTCGGCTTTCCAATTCGAAAGGCCATATTTGCCCACAACGCCAATCGAGCCGTCGTTGATTTTTTTGAAACTGAAAAATGGACTCCGCATAAAACCATTGCCACCCTGGCAAACGCAATGGACGTCGGCAATCCCTCAAATTTTGAGCGAATTCAAAATCTTTACCCTAAACTCGAGGATCTCAAGGTTCTTGCAAATAGCGTTTCCGTGACTGATGACGATATCAAAGCGACGATTCAATCCGGAAAATCTAAATGGAAAGAAATCTGGTGTCCTCATACCGCAACCGCCGTTCAATACAGAGAAACACAAAAAGACTCAAACTACGTGATCGTAGCAACTGCTCATCCAGCCAAGTTTGAAACGATTGTAGAGCCTCTGATTCAGTCGGAGGTTCCATTACCTGAGAATTTGAAGCTTATTTTATCAAAGCGACCAGTGAGTATCGAAATAGATCCTGACATAAAGGAGCTCAAGAAGAATCTCATAGGCCTCTAGGCTTTACTTGCAAGCAGAATGAGGAATTTTTTCGAGAACTTTCTCTAAAACATCAGCACAAATCATAAAAATCTCGCCTGATCGATCGTGAGCACTCGTCGTTCGCAAAGTCGTTGTTTTTGGCCCCGCCTCATGAGCTCCGGTCTGATCGTCATTGAGAGATGCCTGACAAGACCATTCATCACCTTGAGTATTGCGAGCAGACACGCTGATATTCACGCTGTGGGCAGCGTCGGCGTGTTTATACACAGGATAGTAGTTTTTACCGCTTATTCCGATCGCTAGAGTTATTTGATCCATGAGAGCGTTTTTTTGAGCTGTCATCATGTTCTCTGTCTGTGGTTCTTTAAAGTCGATACTCATGACACAGTCTTCTGTAACGCCGCCAGGAAGCAAGCCCTTAGCAAAAGCCTGGGGAACCGATAGGAGACAAGTAGCCAGCAACATCAAAACGTATTTTTGGTTTTTCATACCATCCTTCAATAGCGATTTTTATGCCGAAAATCCCGCATTAGGTGCGAGCTCGCAAGCGAATATACATCACTTGCCAAAATCCGGCACCAAAACGTCAA
>JAYUEB010000164.1:0-2239 GCA_043739525.1 Bdellovibrionales bacterium | reverse complement strand
AGATGACGCGACTCTGATGAAATATCCGGGTTAATAAATGTTTTGAGACAAGACTCAAACCTGTTTTGCAACGAGCATACCGACCTCACGACGGCTTCATTTTGCCCTCAAGTCCCTTTAAGTCTCGGTCAAATGGAATTCGCTCAAACAACGAGGCAATTAGACCCTTAGACTCAGAGAGGAAAATAAAGATATTTTCCTCTCTGAGTCTAAGGGGCCAGGTTGGATAGATTTAGAAAAAACTAATTTCCAACAAGCTTTGACGAAGGTCGGTGTTTATTTTGATTTTATTTTTGGATTGAATGTTCCGAAGTGAAGGCTATGAAAACAAAGATGAGCAGCCAAGAACAATCCATCGTACAAAGATTAGAAGAACTCATGGAGCTTGCAGGTCCTGAGTTTGTCCACGAACTCATTGAAGTATTTTTAGAAATTGGACGTAAAGACTATGAAGCAATGAAGTCTGCTGTCCTGCAGGCCTTGCCGGACAAATTTGCCAGTGCAGCTCATAGTTTGAAAGCAACCAGTCTCAATATGGGTGCTGCAGATTTAAGTGAATACTGTAAGGCGGCCGAGTCTCACAAAGTTTTTAATTCTAAATCCCAAGCGGAAGAAGTTTTGGCAAATATTGAAACTCAGCTATCGAAAGCCGAGAATTTTTTGCGTGGGTATATTAAAGAAACCCACAGCTCTGCTAGTTAGACGACTTCTATTGATGATGTTTCGATTGTCACCTTGTTGCTGAGCAAGCGGTGAATCGGGCACTTATCGGCGATTTCGATCAAGCGTTTTCTTTGATCTGGACTTAAATTTCCGATGAGCTTGATTTCGCGAGTGATGTGAGTCTCAGCACCTTCACTATCAATTCTCACCATGACTTCAGTGTCTTGTAATTCAAATTTTTTGAGGTTGGCATACATTTGAAGTGTGATGATTGTACAAGAAGTAAGTGCGGCTTCAACGAGGCGATGCGGATCCATGCCTTGATCGTCGCCACCTTGAGCAGACGTTACATCAGCAAAAATTTGATTTTTGCCCGATGAAATGACGGCGCCTAGCTTTCCGTTTCGTTTACCATTTACCATTTTTTTAGTTCCTAACTGGTTGGGAGCGGAATAAATTCAGTTTCGCCTGGCACTTGACCCATTTGTTGTGCGGCCCATGCGGCTTTTGCATTTTCAATTCGAGCTTTAGATGTTGAAATAAAATTCCACCACATAAATCTTGGTTCTGGAAGCGGCTCTCCTCCAAAGAACACAAAGTGACAATCCTCTTTCGCTTTCAAAATATACTTACGGTTGAGATTGAGAACGATGAGTGTCCATTGTGGAAATGTCTCTGGGGTTTCAGCTGTCGCAATTTCTAAAATATCTAAAGATCCTTTGACTAAGTAAATTCCGGATTCTTGACCTTTTGGCAGCTCCAAATTTAATTGTTCCCCGGCCTTGAGCTTGGCATCGACATAGAAAATATTTGCTTCAGTTTGAACAGGCGAAGTTTTACCGAACATCTCACCTAAAATCAGTTTCAACTGCGCATCGTCTTTTTTAAACTCAGGGAGAGTCTTGCCGGGATAATGTTGAAAACTTGGAGCCATTTCCTCTTTATTTTTTGGAAGAGCAACCCAGATTTGCAGGCCGTGCATCGTGAATTTTTCGTTTTTGTCACGGGGAGTTCTTTCGGAGTGGACAATGCCGCTTCCCGCCGTCATCCAGTTGACGTCGCCGGCTTCAATCAATTGTTTTGAGCCCAGGCTATCGCGGTGAAGAATGCTTCCTGAGAAGAGATAGGTCACCGTGGCTAATGCAATGTGTGGATGAGGCCTGACATCCATGCCTTTGTCCGAGCTCATTTCCGCAGGACCCATATGGTCAAAGAAAACGAAATATGAAATCGAGCGCTTCTGAATATTGGGTAGCGCTCGTCGCACAGAAAATCCACCAAGATCGCGATCATGGGGATGGATTGCAAGTAATTTGCTACTCATAATTTTCCTTTAAACACAGTTACTTTAATTCAGAAGTGATTCGAGTCGCGCCGTAAATTTTATCAAGAGCTTCAATAATCCCTGGACTCTCAACTGCCACGGCTCGATTGACAGACTCATCGTAGCCGAAATCTCCGCCTAAAGATTGGATATTACCGTCGAAAATAATTCCGACAATCTCAGCATCTTTGTTGACGACTGGCGAGCCAGAGTTTCCGCCAATAATGTCGTTTGTTGAACACATATCAAGTG
>JAYUEB010000163.1:0-2243 GCA_043739525.1 Bdellovibrionales bacterium | reverse complement strand
GACTGGTCTCAAAGCAAGATCATTTTATTATTATCGACGTGAGGCAAATATTTCTCGTGCTCAATAGCAACAAGCCTTGTAGTATGCCCAAAAATAAGAGGACTGAGCTGTTTCTTGGCAAGAGATACTGACGTTTCTTAGTTTTGTCGTTCCAGCTAAATGAAATTTATTTAACAGGGGACTGGTATGATTGAAATAGACACTCCATCAGATTCGACTTTTTTGAATGACGATCGTAAAACTAAAATTATCAAGCGTTATCGAAATCGAAAGCTTTATAATACCCATCAGAGCTGCTATCTGACACTCGATGATATTGCGAAGATGGTTCGCGCAAATGAAGACGTCAAAGTGATTGAAAATAAATCAAAAAAAGACATTACGTCAGCAACCTTAACTCAAATAGCATTTAATGCTGAAAAGAAAACATCGCAATTTGCGCCGTTGTCGATCCTTCGAGAAATTATTCAGCATGAAAATGGCACCCTCACAAGCTATCTGGCTAAGCTAGGCGCATTTCCAAAAGATTATTTGGATCAACAACGTGCTTTAAGTTTAGCTCAAAAAGCAAATGATGAATTGAATCGCAAGTTTGATCAGGCGCAAAATACCTTGATGACAAGTGTACCAGCGTCCACGGCTTTCAGGGATAGTTCTGAATTGGAAACAATGTTGCCAACTTCTGGATTGAGTAATCTTTGATTGATGACTCGCTCCCGAGCCTTTTACTCGTCGAAACTCACTTTAATTTTTTTTACAGCAGCAGATCAGGTATTGACCTTGATTTGTCATAAGGCATTCTCGAGTATCCTGTGATGTTTCTACGGGGCATGCATGAATTTTTTGGCAATAGATTCTGAAACTGCAAACTATCAAAAATACAGCGCTTGCTCAATTGGTCTTGTGAGGGTCCAAAACGGGGTCATCACCGATAAAGTGGTCCATCTCATTCGACCCCCGTTTGCCATCATTTAAAAATTAATAACTACACCCCATGTCGCGCTCGCTTTAAACGAGAGATGCAAAAGTCTCGTCGTTGTCGTATTGTCTACCGGGACGTAGGTCTTGCGCACACCTTTTATGGACTGCTGAAAAGCGAAAATTTAGTTTAAAATTATCAAATGTTTGTTCAATTAAAATTTTTATTCTTTGCACTCATTTTTCTGGTTGTCGTATCAGTGAATGCTGAGCCCATAAAACAATGCGACTACAAAACTCTTCAAGAAAAAGTGAAATTGTTTCAAGCTCAAGAGACCGCAGAACAAAAGCGAATCGATCAAAAAAAACTTCGAGAAACAAAAGTGACAACAGATACATCAAGCGCGACGGAGGCGCAACCAGCTGCGCCTCTAGGGCCCAAACGAAAATCCAAAGACGACCTCGAGCTTAAGTTTTTTATTTCACAGATATTGGATTCAACTAAAGTCAGCGAAAGATTTAAGATGTCAGTCATCACAAACCACTCGAATCTTCCGAATTCACTCGGTCTTAACGCATTTCAAAATGATGTTGCTGCTTGGCCCTGGCCACCCGAACAAGCGGATGCACCATTTTCGAAAGTTCAAATCAAAGACTTTCAAGAAAAACTCAAAACTGTTATGGGAGCTCAAAAATATCAAGAGCTCTTGGACCTCTATCCACCCGTTGAAAAGCTCGTGCCTTTAAAAGAACTGGAACCTAAACACGCGAGTGAGCAGTCAGAGAATCGCATTTTTGAATTTGTACGCTCGAATTTAACGGATCTGATTCGAAATGGCAGACCCGACTCAGAGTTAACTCAATCACAAAAAGCAATGATCCAAAAAATCGAAAGCGTCAAGCTTATCAGTTTTAAAAATTCCGTAGATTACAAAGAGACATGTGCCTCGAACAGTACTCACTACGACCAACGCGGCCACTTTGCTATTATTTGTGAGGACCTTCCAGAGGCAAAGCAAATTCAGTCACTCGCTGAGTCGATGTCAACGCTTCTTTCCCCGTGCCAATCGCAGTTTTCAGTTTATGAGGTCAACATTGCCGAATACAAAAAAATAGTCGCTGAGAGCGAGGGAGATGCGAGTCTACGTTTTCCACATGGCTTTTTTCATATCGGATATTATATCGCAAGAGAATCTGCTAAGTCGGGACTTATTGATGGACACTCCTTTGAAATTGAGCTCTCCGATGGCGATGCAATACGCGATTTCTTACTCAAAAAAGGTATTATAAAAGAAAAAGTTGCTGGAGCAGCCTTTAAAGATTAT
>JAYUEB010000162.1:0-2244 GCA_043739525.1 Bdellovibrionales bacterium | reverse complement strand
CATTGATACGAAGTCGAGACCAAATCCAAATTGTAAATAGTGACCAGAGCAAAATACCGGTCAAACACGATAATTGGTTTGCTTTCGGTTCGCCAATGCCGAACAATGACTTTATAAAAAATTCTCTGACGGCGCCATTGACAAACGCGAGTACGCAAAGTCCCACCCAGGCCACAAATGCTCTAAAAAAAAGTGACCTCAAAAGTACCAGCCAATTTTTAGCGATCCTTCTGCTTCGAAACTACGGACCAAATAAACTTGGCTTCCCACCTGGGCTTGAGAGTCTCCCGTTAACTTTGCATGCACAGCGAACCAAGGATTCACATAAAAATTCTCATAAAAAAACCAATTGTAGCCTGTACCCAAAGTTGAAACCCATTCCTGAAAAGTGCCGGAAGTACCTGCAATATTTCCATTTACTTTTCCTGTCCAGTTCTCCACGCCGCCACCCACCCAGTAACCGCGATAGTTTTGGGAGAAAAAATAGTCCAGTACCAAAGCGTAAACGCTAAGGCTTGATTTGGTGAAGTTAGCCGAATCATAGGCGAATCCCGGCAGATACACCTGCGAAATGATTCCGCGAAGCCTGAATTGATCCAATCCGCCAATGGCAGAAAAATAGTAGCCACCAGTAATAAAGGGCAGGGCGTCGAGTTCGGTGCCGAAAGTAATTTCAGAGTTTGGTTGAATTGAATTTATTGCCTCGACCGCAGAAGTAGCACTTAATGCCTTTGCTGAAACAAGAATTAAAAGGCTCGAAAGTAGGATAAATCGAGTTTTCAGAGTTTTAGCTTGATTATGTCTTAGCACAAGTCGCTCCTTCGTTTCTTGAAACTGAATGCAAATTGAGGTCCGATACCAAACAGGTTTTACGCTTAAAACGAGAGCGAAGAGGCAACTGTTGAGTCTTCCGATTCTCATGAATAGTAAGAAAATGGAGATTGAGGCGTTTCGCTTTTAAAGTTGGTCTAAAGCCCCATTTGTAAATACTTTGGGACGGCGGAACAGTGCAGTGCTATTTGGGCTTGGATAAGGATTTGCAAACAGTATCCCTGTCGGTTAACAAATTTAAAAAGGGAGTATGCAATGTTTAACTTCTTCGAAAAAAAAGATTCTCAAATTCAAAAAGATGTCATGAGCGAGCTAAGATGGGATCAGCGATTAACCTCTGACCAAATCACAGCTTCTGCAGACGATGGAGTCGTCACGTTGAGAGGAAGCGTTCCTCATTACTTTGAAAAATTAGCTGCTGAAAATGCGGCGAAACGCGTTGGCGGAGTTCGTGCCGTAGCCGACGAGCTCGAAGTCAATCTAGCCGGGGCTTATGAAAAAGGCGACGAAGATATTGCGAGAGCCGCATTGAATGCTTTCAAGTGGAACTACTCTGTGCCTGACGATATTCAGGTTACCGTTGAAAAGGGATGGCTAACACTTACGGGCGAAGCCGATTGGGATTACCAAAAAAATGCAGCTAAAGATTCAGTAAGCCAACTTCTTGGTGTCTGTGGTGTGACAAATAATATCAGTATCAAGCCAGTTGCGCGCGCATCGGATGTCAAAAAGAGCATTGAAGAAGCTTTGAAGCGCTCGGCCGAGAGTGAAGGGCGCAAAATTGGCGTTGAGGTCGATGGTGACCGAGTCACTCTGTCAGGCGATGTTCATTCATTTTCAGAGTTGGCAGATGCCGGTCACGCGGCGTGGAATGCGCCTGGAGTTTTAAGGGTTGAAAATAATCTTGTAATTACAAATTGATGAGAGCATTTAGCATTTTTTACTTCTACGTAAGTAATGTGGAGAAATAGAATGGGCAGGGATCGTAAAAAAAATCTGAGTGGCAATCATGGCCACTTTCGTTCAGGACGGGTTACTGACTCTTTAGATTCTGACAATGAAGTTTTTGAAGATTCAGAGTCAGAAGCCGTCGTCGAATTTTTGGCCGAACTGGATAATTTCGGTGAAGAACCTAGCTTTCGAAATTCAAATGAGGATCTAGAAGATTCTTTTTTCTCAAAAGAGAGAGCGAAATATCTTGCGAGAACGTCTCAACCCGAAATTCCATCGGTATAAGTAGTCTTCAAGCCCGGGCGGATTTTTGGGGCTTGAGGTTTTTTTCTCTTCTGGTTTCCAAAAGAAGTGTCATGTATGCTTGATTTAGAATCAGAAAAGTCATCGTCATGCGATAAAAATTGTCATTGAGGTTTTGGGCTTCTACAACTCATCTGCGTTTTTCTGCTGGTGCCAAAG
>JAYUEB010000161.1:0-6800 GCA_043739525.1 Bdellovibrionales bacterium | reverse complement strand
CCACTTTTTGGCGAGAGTTAAAATCTCTTCAGGCTTTTGTGAAGTTTCACTTGGAAAAACTGGTAAATCATTTTGTTTAGCGAGAGTTTTTAATTGGTCAATCGCAGCTGGACGATAAACATCAGCCGGCACTAATCCGGGTCTCTTTTGATATTTTGTTCGAATATATTTTGCGAGTTTTGCCGAAGTCGTCGTCTTACCCGAACCTTGCAATCCCACTAAAAAAATAACAGTTGGGGTGCCTCTAAATTTAAGCTCTTCACTATTTCCACCAAGAGTTCGGATGAGTTCGTCATGTACGACTTTGACAAACTGTTGACCTGGAGTAACAGACGCAAGGACTTCAGATCCTAAAGCCTTTTCTTTTACTCGATCCACGAAATCCTTAACAACTTTAAAATGAACATCGGCTTCAAGAAGACTCAGGCGTATTTCTTTGATGGCGTCTTGAACATTGGCCTCAGAAATTCGAGCCTGACCCTTTAATTTCTTAAAACTAGTCAGAATTTTATCGCTTAGTTGATCAAACATTTCGTCTCGCTTTTAAAGTTAAATTTGAGGCCCCTAGATTACTGCCTTAAGTGGCCGTAGAGAGCTCAGAATTGTCATTTTTAGCATGAAAAGCCTACTCTGTAAAAGCATTAAAAGGGCGTTGAAACCCACGAGCCGCATCCTAGATGAGAGCAAACACTCTTATTTCTTTGGACTTCGTGGTGTTGATCTTGCTAAGAAGAAGCCGATGCCATCTTTTACCTCAAAATACATGTATTTTAAGTACGCCTTAATGGGTCTCATGCTACCTATATTGGCTGCGTGTAATCTTCTCCATTCGCCGGCACCCGCAAAGAGTGATGAGCTAACTCTTAAGCATGAAGACTGTCCAATTAGCGTTCGCGAGACCACGAAGGCCTTTGTTAAAGGAAATGCAACTCCTGATGGAGTCGTAACTGCCATCGGCTGTGTGTTGACTCAAATAGACGAGTTTAAATCGAAGGCTCGATCGAGTACTTCAAACGATATTTACTCTTTAGGTGAAATGACTTCGTTTTTTGGTAAGTACTTTACGGACGTTGAGGAATTTAGTGGCCCTAGCTTAAAATCTTATTTCAAATTCAAAAACTTTGGTCTTGGCGGAGGAGAACTCAAACTCTCAAAATCAGAACTCACAACAATCGAAAATCTTCTCAAAGAAGCCACTCCCATTTTAGCTGAAGCGTCTCAGTACGTTTAAATTTATAAAATGGAAACACATCTGAATCTTGAAGACTCAAGAGACGTCGAAGAACTCAACAAGGCCATTGCGGCTCTGCATAAGCTCACTGCTATTATTACAAAATATCTTCCTGGCCAACCAGGTGTGGTTTTTCAATTCACTGATCTCGATTCTTTAAGCTTTTTGAAACCAGCCGAGGCAACGACTCTTTCAAATACTGAGAGCTTACAGATCGTGATGAGTTTGAAGTCCATCTTAGTGAGTCCTCCAATGAACCAGATCGCAGGTGAGGATTTTAAACACTTCATGACTCAACTCGGATTTATTGTCGAAACCGGCTTGCGTTTGAAATACGTTAAAGAACTTAAAAATGAGCAAGGTCTCGTCTTTTTAAATAATGCGGTTAGCATTCGAAATTCTGCTACGACACTCGTTCAAAATAGTTTTGCGTTTCAAAAATCCAAATCTATTCCGTACAAGGAACTTGTTCAGCTCATTAGAAAGCTCGGAACATATCATTTAATTCCCTACGGTCTCAGCGAACGAAGTGTTGAACTGTTTTTGCCTACTCTCTTTTCGAGAGTTCTTGCCAAAACACCTTCTACTAAAAAGCCAGTCGCGTCTGATTTGAGGCCCGAACACTTTCAAACTATCTTAGATTCCGTAAACGAGTGGATCGCAATCCAAAGCTCATTTTTATCGGCACTCTCGAACCGTGATCAAATTCGCGCGAGTGAGTTGATTGAAAAGTTTAATCAATCGGCTCGGTCAGTTAAGGATGCAAAGAGATCAATCGCATTTAAACAAATGGTTGATATACTCGATAAAGGTGTATTCCTGCGCTGGATAGACCAAGACAGACTTAACTTTGCCCCCCGTGATCTCAATCAAAACTTTTCTCGTTACGATCTCCTATTTTTATCGACTAGCTTTTCGGTCATGCGAGCCATCATGCGTGGTTATATCGTGGACCCTACCCGGCGCCAGGGAATCACTGCGATGAGCGAGCCCGAACTGGAAGACCTCTACTTGAGTGTTCGCAATATGGGTAGAGACCTTAAATTTATCGATATTAGAAATCGTTCAGCTCCTTCTCGCGCGTTTTTAGAACACAATATTTTTACTTCTGTTTCAAATGGCAATGACATGATTGAGTTTCACGAATCCATCGAATGGTTATACCAAGTTTGGTCAGCTGGTAATATGGGAACTAAGATTTACGATATGGTCCCTGCAAAATGTAAAACGAGAGAGCTTGATGTTTTCGGACATCGTAAATTGGATCACGCTTGTTACACAGCTTACTTTAAAGCTCATGTAACGGAGTTCTTCGAACACCTCCCTCTTGTCACAAATTATTTGAGAGGCATCTTAAGCCCGGATCAGCCGACGGCAGCATGGGATGACTTCGATGCTTCTCTTGAGAATGCCTTTCGAGCGACAGGCTACTCAACCGACGACTTTGATTCACCCGATACAGAAGCGATGGCGCTCATTTTGTCGTACACTGAAAATATCTTTATCAATCACAATCAAGCCCATGACGGAGTTTTAAATAGCTCGGACATCTGGAGCACATATCCCATCATGGAAGGCTTTATTGAAAAGGCGAGTAATGGCCAGGCCAAAAAAGATTGGATGAAAGAGCTTGTCTACAGCTACCTCATTACGATTGGCGAAATACCAGAAGGGAAAAGTATTCTTCATATTTCTACCGATGCGAAAGTTCTCCTTCATTTCAAAAAGGAAACTGCTCGCGTGCCTAATATCGTAAAAGTGATTTCAAGCTTTTCAATTTTAGGCAAAAACGGCAAAATTAAAGATCTTGAAGCCTACTATAATCAGAATAAAGACAACCTCGAGACAAAAATTCAGAATAAAGACCCAAAGACTATGGCAGACCTCCTCAAACTTTATTACTGTACTGATGAATCACTTGGTGATTTCACCGCCAAGATAAGTCACGGCGCACGTCAAATTTTTACTTCCGGTATTGATGCATCTGAGTTTCACAAGAACACAGAAAAACTGATCAAAGCAGATCCGATGCTCATCCTCGAATGTTTGCCGTTCGAGTAACTACCAACGGGTAAAGTTACCATACTTAATTGCACGCATCGAGAGCACAAAGAAAATTAAAAGGGTAACGAGACAAACGATCAATGCTGTTGTCAGATCGACGTCACTATGTCCCAGCATTCCAAATCGAACGCCGTTGATCAAATACAAGACCGGATTGAACTTTGAAACGTCTTGCCAAAAAGGATGAAGTCCCGCGAGCGAAAAGAAAACTCCGCCCAGATAAATCAAAGGAACAAGAACAAATGAACCAATCGCGCTCACTTGATCAAAAGTTTTTGCCCAAAAAGCAACCGTAATTCCCAGTTGGGCGAATATAAGCCCACCAGTTACCAGAAAAAATATGAGTGCCAATGGATTTGCGACACCTAGAACACTGTGCTCGACGATATAATAAAAAACTTCGCCAACTAAAAAAGTAATGAGGCCTACGACGAAACCGCGACATAAACCCGCGATAGAAAGCGCCCAAATAATCTGATTTGAGCTCAATGGAACGACTTTCAAATCTTCTAGGTCACCTGCAAATTTACCTGCGACAATTGAACTCGATGAATTTTGAAAAGCATTATTGAGTACCGACATCATGACAAGACCCGGAATCAAAAATGCTAAATACGAAATCCCGCCATCGAGATGAATGTTTTTCCCGAGACTTAATCCAAAGATCAATAAATAAAGAGTCGCATTGATTAATGGGGTGAAGACAGTTTGAAAAATGACTTTTAAAAATCTTTTCATCTCTCGGACATATAATGCCCAGAAAGGATTGAAAGTAAGATCGCCCGTTCTCGCTTGTACCTCAGGCATGTAGGACCTTCTTGATTGCATCTTCTAGGCTACCTTCTCGAATCTGCACATCTTTTAGATTTTCGACATTAATTGAAATCGTCGAAATCAACTCACCTAGATTCATTTTAGCTGGCACCACAAATATGAGTTCCTCACTTTTTCGCTCTTTCAAATATTGAGATTGCACCACTGGTGCTTGATTTTTAAAGCTTAAAACAATTTCACGCTGGGTGAGATCTTTAATGAGTGTTTTAGTAGGGCCCATAAGTTTAAGTTCACCTTTTTGCAGAATACCGACCCGGTCACAGAGCTGTTCAGCCTCTTGAAGATAATGAGTCGTCAACAAAATTGATAATCCCTTTGCTTTCAATTCAAGGACAAACTCCCATAGAGATTCTCTTAGTTCAATGTCGACTCCGGCCGTGGGTTCATCGAGCAAAAGTAAAGAGGGCTCGTGAACGAGAGCCTTTGCAATCAGCAAACGTCTTTTCATACCGCCCGAAAGTTGTTTCACCTTTTTTTTACGATGGTCCCATAGCCCAAGACGCTTCAGCAGATAATTGATACGTTCGGCATTATGGATACGGCCAAAATAGCCAGAATGAAACTCGAGAATTTCGACGACATCAAAATATCCATGATTAATTATTTCTTGCGGAACAAAGCCAGTAAGGCTTTTAGTCAAACGCGGCTCAGTCTCAACGTTATGACCAAATATATTGATCTGACCCGAAGTCGGTTTTTCCAACGTGACCATTGTCGAAATAAGAGATGTTTTACCTGCTCCATTTGGCCCTAACAAACCTAATATTTCACCTGGATTCATTTGAAAGCTGACATTATTGACAGCAGTGAGTTCGCCATATTTTTTGACTAAATTCGTAATTTCAATGGGAGGCGTGTTCATTACTTTTTCTGAACCTTTAAGATCGACGTGGCAAATTCAACGTCGGGATTTTCTTTCTTCACCCAATTCAAATCCCACTCTTTTTCTAATAAAATAACAGGTTGATCGTTTAGATCTCGAAAGATTTGAAAATTACCATTTAGTGGCTTTTGAACAGCACGCCCATCTGGATCACGAGGCCATCTTGCAACACTGTATGGGAGTCTTTGAATTCGAACATCTAGGCCGTACTCATCTTTTAAACGATATTGTAAAACTTCGAATTGAAGTTCACCGACAACTCCGATGACTGGATCTTGAGGCCCCACAACCGGGTCAATGAAAAGTTGGATCATTCCCTCTTCGGATAGCTGATCGATGCCTTTTTGCAGTTTCTTTCTCTTCATGGCATCGCTGACGGTGAGTTTTGCGAAAAGCTCTGGCGGAAACTTTGGAATATCATCAAAAATCTTAAGTTTATTCGTATAAATTGAATCGCCAATTTGAAAATTACCTGTGTCGTTCACACCAACAATGTCCCCTGCATACGCGACATCGACTGTCGCTCGATCTTGGGCAATAAACTGATTCGAAAATGCAAGCCGCACTTCTTTCTCGTGTCTGGAATGTTGGACCTTCATGCCTCTTTCAAACTTGCCTGAGCAAATACGAATAAAAGCGACACGATCGCGATGCTTAGGATCCATGTTTGCCTGAATCTTAAATACAAAACCCGAAAAGTTATCATCAAGCGGATTTACAACTCCGTCTCGACATGGTCTCTCAAGCGGGGGCGGAGCAAATTCAGTAAAAAAATCAAGAAAAGTATCCACTGCAAAGTTTTGTTTCGCGCTGGCAAAATGCACAGGCGAAAGCTCGCCTTTCAAAAATTTTTCATGACTGAGTTCGCCCAAAGTACCATCGACTAAAGCGATTTCTTCTTTGACTTGATTGACGATTTCTCTATGAAGATGCTCAGCCCAAACTGGTGAATCTAAACTATCAACTGGAATGATCAATGGCCATGTCTCGCTCAAATCCTGTTTTTCAGAATGAATGAGAATAATTTGTTTCTTGAGACGATGGTAAATGCCGTGAAAAAGTCCGCCAAGACCAAGTGGCCAAGAGATAGGATAACAATTCATTTGAAGAGTGGTTTCGATTTCGTCAATGAGTTCAAGCGGAGCCTTGCCTTCACGATCGCACTTATTAACAAAAGTGAAGATCGGCATCTTGCGATAACGACAAACTTCATAAAGTTTTTTGGTGCGATCCTCAACGCCTTTTGCCACGTCAATCAACATAACAGCAGAATCCGCAGCCATCAGTGTTCGATAGGTATCTTCAGAGAAATCTTTGTGGCCAGGAGTATCGAGTAAGTTCACTCGTAGCCCTTGATAATCGAATTGCAAAACACTCGAGGTAATCGAAATTCCACGTTGCTGCTCGAGCGCCATCCAGTCTGATCTGGCTGCCTTTACGCCCTCTTTACCACGCACCTCACCGGCTTCGCGAATCACACCACCGTGATAGATGAGCTTTTCAGTGAGCGTTGTTTTCCCCGCATCTGGATGTGAAATAATAGCGAAGGTTCGCCTTCTGAGAATTTCAGTTTGGGTATCGCTATCAAGCATGTTGTTCTTTTGAGATATTTTTATCCGTTTTCTTTTCTGGAAGCTCGAAATTCTCTAAGAATTTTCTATTGATCCAGTCTTTAAGCTCCCACAGAAAATGTGAGGGCTTAAGAAAAAAGGAACCTTTGAATGCAAAAGCACCGCCTTGACCGTCAATCATAACTCGTAAGTCAGATTTATTAGGACGGTACTTTTT
>JAYUEB010000160.1:0-2259 GCA_043739525.1 Bdellovibrionales bacterium | reverse complement strand
TTAAGGGCATAATGGGCGTCACTCGAGTCATAAATACTTAAGCAAAGCCTTTGCAGGCCTCAATTTTTTAATCATACATCAAATGAATAATTACTTTGAATCTATCGACTAACAATTGATTTTTTTGTTGTGCTACTTAGAGGACAACAAATTAACAGTGGTTTTCGAAAGAAAATCCAAAGGAGATAAAAATGAAAGCATCAAAAATTTTATTCATGGGTTTATTCGCAGCAGTTCTCGTTGGTAGCCAAGCAGCAAAAGCAGATGGATTTGTGTGCGCTGATGAGTCTAACACTTATGGCTTGAAAATTTATGACAATGTGACGGCCTCTTTTGGAACTCGCAATCCAGCGGTTATGGTAATTTCAAATGGCTCGCAAGAAAGCGGTGCTAAAACACTTGCGACATTCACACCAGCACAGGGTGGCTTGCAATTGTCAGGTGGAGTTTATGTTGTGAACTTGAATTTCCCACCAGCTTACACTCAAACATTTGGCGGCGTTAAAATGAGTGACATTAAAGAATTGAATGTTTTGATTAACCACAACTTCAATCAAGTTTTGGCTCCAGGACAAAAAGTTCCAGGTAGCGTATCGATCGTTGAAAAGAGTGGTAAATTTGCAGTTCTTAAATTGGTTTGTAAACGTTATTTGAAAAACTAATTTGAAATTTGAGAAGAGCCCTTACAAGAGCTCATCACTTTGAAAGCCCCTTAAAGAGGGGCTTTTTTACATTCGGACGCCGTAACCTAGCATCAGACCCATATAGCTTGTTTTAACTTGGTTCGAAGGTGGAAATAAACCGTACTCAAAATAAACTGGGATATAAGAATTTGCTCCCATTTGAATGTCCGCACCGGCATCTAAAAAGAAAACAGAAATAGTTGGAATCGAATTGAGTGCTGTCGAGCTTTTTGTAACAGGAAAGAAAAGTCCTAAACCAAAAGCAACAAATGGTACGAATTTTTTAGCAGAAAAATTATATTTTAAAAGAGCATCGCCATCGACGTACATAATTTGAGTCGAGCAATTTGCTGTTGAACCGCTACAAACAGTCGCTGAGGCTGTTCCTGCAACGTTAAAAGTCTCGATACCAAATCTTCCCATGAAATAAAGATTTCCGGAAATCGCGACTTCGCCAAAAGCTTTACCTGCGTAACCATTGCCTGTTTGCGCGACGTCAACAGGAGTCGTGCCTTGTGCAAGAGTGGTTGTTTGGGAATCAAGAAAGTAGCCAAGAACTCCGCCGTAATGCCATTTCTTAGAAGAGCTGACTGTGCCGCCGCCGCCACCACCAGAGCCTCCGCCAGCGGCATTGGCTGTTACGACCTGGCCGCCAACAGGGGCTTTACCTTTTAAGATATTGGCTTTCGCTTTACCGGCAGAAATCTGAACGATTTTCAGGATCCCGACGCGTTTTGAATTACTCATAACGACGACTTGATCACCTTGAGTTACACTAAATTCAAGATCATCCAGTTGGATGATTGCCTGTTTAGCATTGGATTTTAAGACGCTTGCAGCATAAGTTTGAGATGAGACGAAGATCAGATAAATAAAAACTGAGACGATGTAAAATCCAATGTTGCGAGTGCTCCGCATAACAATTCCTCCGTGGCGATCAATGCTGCTTATTTGAAATTCCCGTGCACTTCTAAAGTGTAAGCTGATGTCGGGTGAGTTCCAAGGAGCAAGAAGGCTAGGTAGGATAAAAGTCTAGACCGAAGAAGTACAAATGAGCGCAGACTCAAAAGTTTTTTGAGGGTCGCCTTTATCAATCAGTAGATTTTGGTCGACGTCGACGGCGTTCTGAGAATCGGGAAGAACACTCAAGTTGCTGAGTGAAGTTTCAGTACAGAGTAAGTCTTGTGCGCAAGTATTGTCGTTTGCTTTCTCAACCTTACAGACGTGAAAAATTTGCGAAGCATTTTGTTCGGCCGAATTGACGAGGAGAAGCTTCACAGAATTTGTTTTGATAGAACCAGGTGGAGGGCCTAAAGATTCGAGATTTTTTCTGCCGTCCGATTTATAGACGTTGCAAGAGCTCGCCAAAAAAGCGAGGACCATGATCAAGGTCCTCGAACTGAATTTATTTTTTATCGTGATGAACATAAAACCAGGGTCTTATGCTTTTGATTAAAATGGAAGATCTTCTTTGCTGTCAAAAGCGGGCTCTGGACCAAAATCTTGAAAATTATCAGCTGGGTGTTGATTGCCCGAGCCTTGAGATTGTTCGCGATCTGAAGGCGCGCCCAAGAAC
>JAYUEB010000159.1:0-6825 GCA_043739525.1 Bdellovibrionales bacterium | reverse complement strand
AAAACAGTTCAGGACGTTTGCTCTTACCTTCAAGTAAAAGGCAAAGTTTAAGTCATGGCGAAGTCTTTAGCTCATTAGTAATGAACTAAAGCCTTCATCCATTGCTTCAAGCAAAATCTAACTCGAGGCCCCTATGCCCCAAAGTTTTTTACCAAATGATATTTACCAGAGACCAGCTCGCACGCAAAGACGTGTTGTCGTTACCGGAATAGGCTTAATCTCCCCGCTTGGTTTAAATCTCAATGAGACATGGGATGCGCTCGTGAAAGGCCAGTCTGGAATTGGCCCCATTACACAATTTGACCCCGCAGCCTACGATGTTAAATTCGCCGGCGAAGTCAAAAACTTCGATCCAAATGTTTATATTGAGAAAAAAGAACAAAAGAAAATGGATCGCTTCTTACACTTCAGTCTCGCATGCGCTGAGATGGCTTTAAAAGACTCAGGTCTAGAGCTGACTGAAAAAGTAAAGGAACGCACAGGCTCCATTGTTGGTGTCGGTATCGGCGGACTGGGTGCGATTGAAGCCAATGAAACGATATTGAAAGAACGTGGCCCATCACGTGTGACTCCGTTTTTTGTTCCGATGTGTATTACCAATATGGCCTCTGGAAATATCACCATTAAATACGGCCTCAAAGGCGTTAATTATTCGGTTACTTCAGCTTGTTCGTCTGGCGCTCACTCAATTGGAGAGGCTACGAATTATATTCGTGCAGGTCTTGCTGATGTGATGGTTGCAGGCGGATCCGAATCAACAATTTGCCCACTTGCTGTTGCCGGCTTTGCTTCCATGCGTGCACTCTCGACTCGTAATGATCAGCCCAAAATGGCATCTCGGCCATTTGATAAAGGTCGTGATGGGTTTGTCATTGCCGAAGGTGCGAGTATTTTTATTTTAGAAGACTACGAATTTGCAAAAAAACGTGGGGCTCGAATTTACGGAGAAGTGACTGGTTACGGAGCTTCATCTGATGCTTATCATATGACAAATCCGGCTCCAGGTGGTGCGGGGGCTGCGAAGGCAATGACAGCTGCTATTAAAGATGCAGGACTCAATCCAAACGAGATTGGCTATGTGAATGCACATGGGACAAGTACTCCTGCAGGCGATGGACTTGAAACTCAGGCCATTCACTCGACCTTTGGCGATCACGCTAAAAAATTATGGGTGAGCAGTACGAAGAGTATGACGGGTCACACTTTGGGTGCCGCTGGTGCAATTGAAAGTGCGTTTAGTTTGATGACACTTTTTAAAAATATTGCTCCTCCAACAATTAATTTAGAAAATCCAAGTGATGATTGTGATTTGGATTATATTCCTCACACAGCACGTGATTGTAAATTTGATCACGTTGCAAATAATAGTTTTGGTTTCGGCGGCACGAACGCATGTTTGATTTTCTCTAAGATTTAATCTTTGGAGGCCAAATGTCCAAACTCTTGATTGAGACTCCGGTACTCATAGCATCTGATCACGCTGGTTTCTTACTTAAAGAATTTTTGAAACTTCATTTCGAAAATCGCATTCAGTTTACAGATCTTGGAACATCCTCAATTGAAAGTGTTGATTATCCTGATTTCGCAGATGCGCTTGCTAAACGCCTTGGTAAAGGCTCTGAGAAATTTGGCGTCCTCATTTGCGGAAGTGGGGTCGGAATTTGTATACGAGCAAATCGCTACACGCATATTCGTGCTGTTCAAGTATGGAATCCCGATATTGCAAAACTCAGTCGCGAGCACAATGATGCAAATGTGATTTGTTTTGGTGAGCGTGCTCAGCGAAAAGAAGACTGCGCAAAATTATTAGAGATATTTTTAAGCACTTCTTTTCTAGGCAATAATCAAAATGATGCCGCGGCTTCACGACATTTAAAGAGAGTAAAAAAATTAGAGACGCCCACCGGTGAGTCGAGGTAGCATCTTTTCATATTTAAGTGAGGTGCCTATGTTTTTAGAAAAAACCGATCCTGAAATTTCAAAATGGATTCAAAAAGAAAATGAGCGCCAAGAGTTTGGCCTTGAGATGATCGCGTCTGAAAACTACGTTTCAAAATCCGTCATGGAAGCTCAAGGCAGCCAGCTCACAAACAAATACGCCGAAGGTTATCCCGGAAAAAGATATTACGGTGGATGTGAATTCGTTGATCAAGTTGAACAGCTCGCAATTGATCGTGTCACAAAACTTTTCGGCTGCGAACACGCTAATGTTCAGCCGCATTCAGGTTCGCAAGCTAATATGGCTGTCTTTATGTCAGTCCTTTCTCCAGGTGAAACATTTTTAGGTATGGACCTTTCTCACGGCGGACATCTCACTCACGGCTCCCCGGTTAATTTTAGCGGAAGTCTTTATAAGAACGTGAGTTATGGTCTCGATCCTAAAACTCACCGAATTAATTATGATCAGATTATGTCGATTGCTCGTGAGCATAAACCAAAAATGATCATTGCAGGCTACAGCGCGTATCCTCGTGCTTTGGATTTTGTGAGATTTCGCGAAATCGCAGATGCTGTTGGCGCCACTTTAGTTGTGGATATGGCTCACTTTGCGGGCCTCGTTGCAGCCGGTGTCCATTCATCACCGATTCCTTATGCTCACTACACCACTTCGACCACTCATAAAACTTTGCGTGGTCCTCGTGGCGGGCTGATTCTAACATCACATGAAAATGCAAAAAAGGTAAACAGCAAAATTTTTCCAGGAATTCAGGGCGGACCGCTTGAACATGTGATAGCGGCTAAAGCCGTCGCTTTTCAAGAAGCTTTGAAACCAGAATTTAAAACTTACTGCCAGCAGATTGTTAAAAACGCGCAGACTTTAGCAGAATGTCTCATGAAAGAAAAAATCGAACTCGTAACGAGCGGAACTGATAATCATCTTTTGCTTGTTGACCTTTCAAATAGCGAAGTCACAGGTAAAGATGCCGAGATCGCTCTTGATCACGCCGGAATTACAGTGAATAAAAATACAGTGCCAAATGAAAAACGTTCTCCTTTTGTAACAAGCGGCGTACGTATTGGCACTCCCGCACTCACGACTCGCGGCATGAAAGAGTCTGAGATGAAAATAATTGGTTCTTGGATCCATCAGGTTTTAAAAGATCCAAAAGATGAGAAACAACTTTCAAAAATTCGCGAACAGGTAAAAGAACTCTGTAAGCAATTTCCGATTTACGCCAATTAATATGCGTTTGAATATCTTAATCTCTATTTTATTTCTTTTAGGCACTTTCGGTTGTGCTTCCTTTAATGGCCCTGGTGATCTCAAGAGTCCCGAGTATCATTCATCGACGCCTGCACCTCTTGCAACGCCAACAGCCACGGAGCCGAAGAAAGCAAAAATTCAAAACGACTTTGAGCACTCTACTGAAGAAGCTTCGGATGATGAGGGTGATCAAAGTGTGTTTGAGCATCTTCCAGAAAAGTCGTCGAATCCGAATTCTTCGACTCTTGTGCATTTTGATTGGCCAGTCGATGAAGCAAAGCTATCTCGCGGATTCATTAATACTAAGCGCAAACACCATTGGGGTTTAGATCTCGCAAATAAAAAAGGAACCTCAATTCTAGCTGCTGAGAGTGGCTATGTTGTTTACACAGGTCGGCAGTTTCATGGTTATGGTCGCTTGATTGTCATCGAGCACAATGACCAATGGGCAACACTTTATGCTCATCTTGAAAAGTTTTTGGTTAAAGAAGGGGACTTTGTCAAAAAGGGCCAGTCGATCGGCGAAATGGGTAGATCGGGACATGCGACCGGCTCGCATCTTCATTTCGAGCTGAGAGATAATCGAAAGCCTGTTGATCCTATTGTTTATTTACCTGCGCATGAGTAGCAAGGCTTGCGATTAAAGCGCAAGCAATTGAAAAAAGAAGTGAAACTCCAACAGCGATTAAGTAGTTCGATTCCATCTTTCCGAAATTAAAATCGACCACTTTCAATAAGCGATTTCCAAAAACTAAAATCATTATTAAGTAAGTAACAAAAACACTGATCATGATTTTAGAAGCTTTTGCAATTTTAAAATAACTCCATAAAAAGCAAATCACAAACACCGACCACCAAGGAAAAATAAATCCAATTCCTGCAACAAGGCTTAAAAAAATGAGATCAATCAACCAATAGGATTTCATTTTGCACCTTCAAACAATACATTTTTAAAAGCAGCAGAGCCGGGTTGTTCGAGATATTGAAGAGGTCTCAGATGACCTTTTGCCCAATCACCTAAAAATTCTTTTGAGTGAGGACTTCTGATGTCTGCAGACTGTCCGCCAGGATAAATTCCCCACGCACTAAATTTTGGACCAAGCGACACAACCATTTTCCAGACCGGACCATGATTGTTTCGATTTGCAAAAATATTGTAACGATCTCCACCCGATTCGATGTTAGTTGATAAAAATGGCAATCGAGTCAAATGTGGAAGAACGGCATGGCTTTCATTGCGCCACTTCCATTGGTTAAAATCAGAGCCGTAGTTTTTTTCTAAATCTGCTATCGCTTCCTTAAAGGACTTGTAGACGATCGAATCAAAACTTTGATCTTTTGGATTCAGCCATTTTGACTTTAGTTCATTTTTAATGATTTCAGCTGTTGTATATGGATTTGGGTAAACATAATTCACCTTGTCCGGAAAATACGGTGACCAAATATTACTTTCGAGGTGACGCCAAAGATATTCAAAAATGGTAGCGCCTATTGAGTCGGGCTCATCTTTAAAATTCCAAAGACTTAATTCGTAAGCGGCTTGGGTTTCAAGGCCAGCAGATAAATTTATTTTTTTTAATTCGATCAATAAATTAGGTACAACCTTTTCAGCGAGCTTATTGAAGGTGTCGACTTGCATTTCTTTAATTTCATCAGGTGTCCAAACTGGTTTTTCATTTAGAAGCTGAAAAATTCTTTGAGCGCGAAATCCAGGTTCGTAATATTGCCCCAAATAGGTCGGCGAGTTCTTGTTTATAGGCTTTTGATTGGCCGAAAATACAAAATGCCTAGGGGGGTCAGTTTCGATTGCGAGCTCATTTTGACTAAGCCTCTGCGTCCACTGAAAACGTGAGTCACTACCGTCACTCACAAAGCGACCCTGATTTTTAAATCGAAGCGGAAACTCCCCTTCTTGGCCCATGCGCACATGACCTAAAGAATCCGCACAGATAAAATTTTGAGAAGGAGCTGAATAATTACTAAAAGAAGCTTCGCAATCCTTTAAGTTGTGAGCACGATTTAAACTAAGAAGTGTCTTAAGTTCATTGGCTGGACTCAATGCGGTCCATTTAAGAGCAAGACCATGTGGAAGATTATTGATATTGGGAGGATCTTCATCATCAAAAACAATAGGTCCGTAATGAGTACTTCGTAGTTTGACGTGAATGGGTTTTGCACCCTTTACATAAATAATATGCTCGTGTTCTTCAATCGGTCGCCACTCACCGTCAAATAAATATTCACGATGAGAGGAATCTCGGTATTTCATTTCATACCAATCCATAAAGTCGCCACTGGCATTCGTGACTGCCCAAGCGAAGTCCTTTGAAAAGCCAATAATGATTCCGGGAGCGCCGACCAGGCTTACGCCATAAACATTTTGATTTGGAGAAATGAGTTGAGTTTGATACCAAAGCGATGGAAGCGAGTAATCAAGATGGATATCATTGCTGACAATCGGAAAACCCGTAGATGATTTCGTGCCAAAGACCGCCCAGTTATTGCTGCCATTTGAAGGATGCGGTTCAACTTTTAATTTTTGATTGCCAAGAGTCGCGCGAAAATCATCTTTTGGGGCTTTTGGTGCACGATCTTTAAATCCCCATTTGTGATCATTTGAAATAACACTTTCTTTGAATGAATATTCATCAGGAAAGAGCTCTTTAAAATCCTCTTCTGAAAATAACTTGCGACTTCTTGTAAGAGGCAAATCCTTAGAGCTCCCCGCTAAACTAAAAGCCATAAACTTAGCAAGAAGTGCCGTTTTGTAGGGGGACCATAATTCTGGTTTGTAATGAAACATTTTAAATTCAAGTGGTAGGTCACTGTTGGATAGTTCTTTAATAAAGAAATTAACTCCGTCAGCAAAACTCTCAGTCGCAAGTTTTGAAAGCGGGTCAGCTAAAATCAGTTTTGTACTCTCAGCAGCGGCTTCTGGAATTCGAAGCTGAATAAAATTCTCATCAACCGGAATTGTTTTACTTCCAAGCACTTCAGATAGTCTGCCGGAGGCAAGACGTGCAAAGAAATCCATCTGCCACAAACGATCACGAGCCTGGAGATAGCCCTGTACAAAATAGAGATCTGAATCATTTTTGGCAAATATATGAGGAATACCAGATTCTTCAAATTCGACTCGAACATCGCTTTGAAGTTTGAGCTTGAGTTTTGAAGGTAAATTTTCAAAATCATTATGAGTCGCTTTCCAAATTCCACTATAGGGATTTAGTAAGTCCCCAAGTGAACTCATAGGTCCTAAAGGAACAAAGAAAGCGCCAACAAAAATAACAGTGATAATGATTTTGAAAATAAGAAATTTGGTCATGTGACATCAAGATGTAAGTGGGCCAAAGAATTTCAGCCCACAAAAAAGAATAAAACTAGAGATTGATATAAGCGTAAAGAGCAACGTTGGTTTTGTCTGACTTCATATCAGCCCAAACCCACTGAAGGTTTGGATAAAGATAAATGTCACGAGTTAAAGAAACACCAAGTCCAAGAGACTCTTGTTGAGCATCTCTTACGAAGGTATTTGTGTTGCCCGCTACATTATAAAAGTTACCACCATTGTAAACAGTACGAATAGTATAACGATCACTTAAAGCATACTCTAAGTAAGG
>JAYUEB010000158.1:0-2268 GCA_043739525.1 Bdellovibrionales bacterium | reverse complement strand
TTGTTCATGAATCTTAAAAAAAGAGCAATACAGCTATGATAAAAACTTCTGCTAATTTTAGTTCTTTGAATTTCACTTCATATCAAAAATTCGTCATTGGTCTTTTAGCCTTTCTTCAATTTACGATTATTTTAGATTTCATGATTCTCTCACCGCTAGGTGCGATTTTAATGCCTGAAATGAAAATTAGTCCTGCTCAATTTGGACTGGTTGTCTCGGTATATGCTTTTAGCGCCGGTGCCTCGGGCTTACTTGCCGCAGGGTTTGCCGATCGATTTGACCGCAAAAGATTTCTTCTATTTTTTTATGCAGGCTTCGTGCTCGGAACTCTGCTCTGTGCGATTGCCCCGACCTATCATTTTCTATTAGGAGCACGAATGATTACCGGAGTTTTTGGCGGATTCATCGGATCAATTTCTTTTGCAATCACAACAGATTTATTTCCGTTTCAAATGCGTGGAAGAGTCATGGGATTTATTCAAACAGCTTTTGCCGCAAGCCAAGTTCTTGGAATTCCATTAGGACTCTCCCTCGCTAGTAAATGGAGTTGGCACACTCCATTTTTTATGATCGTTTTTGGGAGCTCTATTGTGGGATTCGTCATCTAGTTGTTTCTCAAACCTATCGACTCACATCTTAAACTACGACCCGATGGCAAAGCACTTCATCATTTGTGGGCAACCCTCTCGACACCAAAATACCTCCAAGCCTTCGCGACGACTGCACTCTTAAGCACCGGTGGATTTATGTTAATGCCATTCGGTAGTGCGTTTACTGTACAAAATCTTGGCGTAGCAATGTTCCAGCTCCCCATGATCTATCTGATCACAGGTCTCTGCGCTATTTTTATCGGACCCCTCATCGGAAAAGCCAGTGACAAGTTCGGAAAGTTCAATACTTTTGTATTCGGTACTAGTCTCAGTATTATCATGGTCATCAATAAGAAAGTCTCAGAGCAGTTGCCAAACTAATATTCAAGCCAAAGTAAGCCAGCCAAATTGCAATCGGCGCCTCACGACTATCTCTATGATCTAAGCTTTTATTTTTGATACTTGCATACGTAGTGATACCTGAGGACAGCCCACTCGAGCGACGAGTTTTACAAACTTTAAAAAAATGCTTTTTTTAATCTTATAAAACTTAGCCGCCGCAAACCGGAGGGAGAATTGCCAAAGATTTTTGAAAATTGATTTCGACAACATCATGATCCTGCAAAAGTTGACTACCTGTCGCAATCATCGAAACTTTCATCAAAGCTTCGACATCAACGCGTGCCTTTGATTTTGTTTTTAAATGAACTAAAATTTGGTTTTTTATTTCAAGAACCGTCGACTTGTCTTGAATTTGAATCATGAGCTTGCCCGAATCATCAAAGTCACGAAAGGCGCCAAAGAGTTGAATTTCACAATCCATGAGAGTCTCCCAAGTTATTCATGCCACCCTCAAGTTGAAAAAGATTTTCAAACCCGCATCCCATTAATATTTCAACTGCTCGCTGCGAGCGCTTGCCCGACTTACAAACTAAAAGAATATTTTTATCGTGAGGAATCTTTGAAAGTTCATTCTTAATTTCAGGCAAAGTGATATTGATCGCCGTCGGCAAATGCTGTACAAGAAACTCACTTTCTTGTCTCACATCCATTACAAAGAAATCATCGATCGATCGAATTTGATCAATGGTCAAGTGTTGAAACACCTTCGACTGAGACTGGGCTTGCGCGGGATGTACTCCGCAAGCTGCACACTCTAAATTTCGACTGAACTTTCTTTTTTGAGATTCAGAACTTAATGAATCATAAACCAAAAGCTGACCACTTAAAACTTCTCCAATGCCCAAAATGAGTTTAAGCGCCTCGTTTGCCATAAATGTTCCGACAGTACCTGGCAAAACACCCAATACTCCGGCGTCACTGCAATTGGCCACCGCTTCGAGTGGCGGAGGATTAGGATAAAGGCAGCGATAGCAAGGCCCTTGTTGATAATGAAATACCGAAACCTGTGCATCGAAAAGCCCCACAGCACCAAAGATAAACGTTTTATTTTCAGAAACACAGGTGTCGTTGACTAAATAACGAGTTTCAAAATTGTCTGTTCCATCAATGACGAAATCGTGACATCGAACAAGTTCCGTCGCGTTTTCTTTTGAAAAGGCTTGCGCAACGACATCCACTTTTACGTTGGAATTAAGCCTTTGAAGTCGCTCTTGGGCCACTGAAACTTTCGAACGACCGACATCTGAGGTTGAAAATAAAATTTGCCTTTGCAAGT
>JAYUEB010000157.1:0-6872 GCA_043739525.1 Bdellovibrionales bacterium | reverse complement strand
TTGAATTAAGTTGGAGGTTCGAAGGCGGAGAAGCCTGCGGAGACCGAAGAGGCGGAGGCATTTCATTTCGTAATTGAGCGGCAAAAGTCTGTGGAGCTTGGGCTGGAGTGGGTGGCAAATTTGGCGGCGGTGGATCCTCAAATTGCTTCAAGCCCTCAGCTAAAGATTTGAGATCTGTCATAAAGTTTTGAGCACTCACCGGAGCATCAGCGTGAGGATTGGTGTTCTGACTTTCCATCTTTTTCTGATTGTTGAGCTGTGATCTCTGGGTTTTCAAATAAAGCGCAATCAGGGATTCAGGATTGCGAGCTAAGTCTCGTACCGATTCGGGTTGAGCCTGAAGCCACACGAATGCCTGAGAAAGCATCTCGCGCGTGAAAGCCTGAGGTGGATAAAGGTTGCCAGTTGACATAAGCGCAGGACGTTACAAATCTTAAGGTTTTGAATCAATGAAAAAAACTTAAAAGCATGAAAAAAACTTAAGTTATGCCTGCCGATTTACTCGACAAGCATTGTGATCTTTTTAAAAAATAATACTTAAAATTTGCATCAAGAGTTGACATTGAAAGTACCTCGTAACATTTCGCAATTCACCGCGAAAGAATCGAACTCCAAGAGTGGATTCTTTCGTTTTGTCTTAGTTTCAACTGGAATTTCGAAGACCTTTTTTTGAAAAGCTAGTTTCAGTGCCTTTGCTTCTAATTCGTCATAGGTTTCGTTTAACCACCTAAGTGTTGAATCAATTGAGGAAAACAGAGTGTCGTCGTTTAAAAGAGGGATTATTCCGCGTCTTTCGCCAAGGAGAAACGGGATTGTGCTCCATGGGTATTCTTCGACTTTTCTGCATATTCCTGCCGCAACCGGGTTTCGGTAAACGTATTTGTAGGCATGCAAATAATAAATAGGGCTTGAAATAACTGAGCTAAAATAGGGATTTCCCCAAAGTCGATTTTGTCTTTCGCTAATATGATTTATTTCTCTACAAGTTTCCTTCATGAAAAGAGCCATGGCAGACGGAAGTTTTGATTTTGGATCGAGGCATATAAGATGAAAGTGATTTGGCATCAGCACAAAGGAACATACCTGAATTTGGTGACGTTGATGGATGGCGAATAGATAGTCGCTAAACACTTCCCAAGCCTCAGGCATTGATATTGGAAATATCTCTCTATTATTACGACGTCCCGTAATGTGAATTGGAAATTGCGGCGATAGTTTTCTGGGGATGCGACTCATATACGCAGAGCCTTTGCAAAGCTCTGCGAAGTTTCAGTTCAAAATTAATTGAGTTTGAGAAAATGACTGACCGAATTGCGAAATGCTACGAGGTACTTTCAAAATAATCCTTAGCATTGATTCCGTACTTTTCGATTTTACGAAGCAAAGTCTTTTTCGGAATATTTGCGTGTAATGCCGTTTGATTAATTCGACCTTTGAAGGCCTTGAGTGCCTTAATAATGAACTCTTTTTCGAAAGCTTCTTTATGCTTATTAAAATCAAGTGCTTCACCATTAATCGAAACCATTTCAAGTGGTTCGTCGCCAAGTTCATCGCTTCCAGAGTCACTAGAATCCGTTTCTTCTTCATCCGAAATATCGCTATCGATAGTCGCAGCAGAAAAATTAGATACGCTTACACCAGTCGCCATCAAGACCGACTCCGGCAAAGAAGCGAGAGTCAGAATATTGCCAGTTTCAAGAATGAAAGAGTGTTCAATCACATTTTCAAGTTCTCGGATGTTTCCTGGCCAGTCATATTTTTTCATGACGGAAGAAGCTTCAGGAGACATACCGATCACGCGACGATTATGGGTTTTGTTAAACTTTTTAATGAAAGTTTGGATCAGGTTCTCGAGATCGTTTTTGCGTTCTGCAAGAGATGGCAAAAATATTGGGATCACATTCAAGCGATAGAACAAATCTTCTCTGAATTTGCCTTCTTTGATCATTTCTTCAAGAGGGCGATTGGTTGCGGCGATCACGCGTACATTTGATTCGATTTCACGATTTGATCCAACTGGAGTGAACAATTTTTCTTGAAGAACACGAAGTAATTTTACTTGCATCAAAACAGGCATGTCACCGAGTTCATCTAAAAATAATGTTCCGCCCTCGGCAAATTGAAACTTACCAACTTTACGTTCTGAGGCGCCTGTGAACGAGCCTTTTTCATGGCCGAACAATTCGCTCTCAAATAAATTTTCAGGGATGGCAGAACAGTTGATCGCAACAAACTTTTGTTCTTTGCGTGCAGAGTTAAAGTGAATCGCGCGCGCAACAAGTTCTTTACCAGTTCCTGAAGCTCCGCGAATCAAAACCGGAGTATCAACCTTTGATAAACGATTGATGATGTTAAACACTTTTTGCATTTCAGCGGTGTTACCGATGATTTTGCGGCCGGCTTCCATAAGAACAGGAGCACTGGCAGCGATCTCAGATATCAAGCTTTGAGCTTTCAAAGCGCGATCCATAAGAGCTAAGAGGTCTTCACCTTTAACAGGCTTTGAAATATAATTGAATGCACCTTCTTTAACTGCGCGAACAGCATTATCAATAGTTGCATAAGCTGTCATCACGATGACGATGATGCTTGGGTCGTATTCTTTAATGAGCTTGAGGGCTTCAAGGCCGTCTAATCGGGGCATGTCGACATCTAGAAGGACGAGGCTGTAGTTGTTGGCTTTGACTTTTTCAATGGCGTTAATGCCATCAAAGGCTTCATCAATTTCAAATTGTCCGCGTTGAGCCAGACTTTCTTTTACCGAAAATCTCAATCCATGATCGTCATCGACAACTAAAACTTTAAGCATACCTAACCTCTTTAAAACGTTCTGCTGTTTACCAATTAGCCAGTGTAACCATTCGCGCGCCGCCTAAGTTCAGACTATGTAGCGTCCAATTGGTTCTGGGGCAACTCTACAGTGAAAGTTGAACCTTGTCCTAGCGAGCTATCGACACTGATTCTTCCTTTGTGGAGTTCCACAAAGTATTTAGCAAGATAGAGGCCAAGGCCAGAACCCTTAATTGCAGATGATTTCGCGGACTTACTTCGATAGAACTTCATAAACACGTGACCAATTTCGTCGGCTGGAATCCCATACCCCTGATCGGCGATTTGAACCACCACGTGTCCATCACGCTCTTCAGTCGATACCAAAACCCGTGAATTTTCAGGACTATATTTGATGGCATTTTCGATTAAATTTGAAAACACTTGTCTGATCAAATCCACGTCCATCTTAAGGCTGAAGAGGGTTTCGAACTCAGTTTGAATACTAATGTTTTTCTGTTTTGCTGCATATTCTGATTTAACAATGACCTCATCCAGTAACTGATTAGGATCTTTGCTCGACATATGAAGCTTGAGTTCTTTGCTCTCAACACGGCCGAGATTCAAGATCGAGCTGATAAATTCAACCAGTTCATCGCATGATTTTCGAATATTCAAAACCGCATCTTTTTGTCGATCTGAAAGGGTCGTGGCTTCACCCATCACCACGTCCGTCATTCCGCTGATGCGGGCAAGAGGGGTCTTTAAGTCATGAGACATCATACTCAAGAAATTAGTTTTGAGTTCCTCGACTTGAGTCAGAAGGCGATTCTTTTGCAGATACTCCCAGCTCTTTCGATTTTCGATAATCAGTCGATAGGGAATAAAGAAATAGTAACAAACAAAAATCGATAAGAAAGGATGACTCATATCAATCCACCAGCCGCCCCACCAAAAAAGCAAATAGCAGAGAATTGAGAACGACACAAAAGCAGTTCCTAGAATCGCAAGCCCGCGCGTGGGCTTTACTAATAAAACGACATAGACCGTGAGCATCGAAATTAAACTTGTAATCAACAGACTCAGCCATGAAGGCGTCTGCACATAGGCCGAATTGAGAATCATCGTATCGAGCATGTTCGCGTGCATCTCTAAAAAGCTCATAGCGATGACATCACGTGAAAAAGGCGTTCGAACATAATCATCAACGGTCGCTTGAATATCTCGGCCGACGACAACGATGTTGCCACGAAAGCGATTGTGATCAAAGCCGCCGTTCATAGCCGTATAGAAGCTGGTTCTGGGATAAGTTCCAGAAGGCCTAAAATCGATAAAGACTTGGTTAGAGGCAAAGAACTTAAAGAGTCCGCGAATATTTTTTTCTTCGCGAACATTTTGATTGTAGATACCCGCAACTGTCGGATGCATCAGCATCTCGCCTTGAAAGGAGGTAAACATACGTCTTGTGACATCATCTTTCGCAGCTAACTTTAAATCTGAAGTATAGGGAGCCGAGATAGCCCGAAGTTTTTCAAAAGGTGGTCGCGGAATAAAGTTGGACTCTTGGCTTTTGGGCCAGACGTCGCTGATGGCGATTAAGAAGTAAGGAAACTCTTCAGCCTTATGAGCGAGAGCGACGAGTTCATCGTAGCTACCGACAACTTCCCCTGGGCTGATAAGGTAGATAACGACCTTAACGCCTGCTTCTTTGAGCTCAGTTAAGAGTTTCAGGTGATCGGCTGCACTTGGAGTACGATTCATCTTGTCGATGGTTTTAGGGTCAATTGCGATTGTTTGAACGTGACCCGACATTGGAGAAACAGGCTTTAATCTCATACGCATGTCGTAGAGATAAGATTCAATGAAATCAAAACTGAATTGGTTGAGAATAAAGGCGATGGAGAGAGCGAAACTGACTCGCATGAGAGTCTGTAAATGCTTTTCAAAAATTTTTTTGAAAGTATTTAAACTACGAACCAAAAAGGCCAAGTTTTGCTCCTAAAACATGTTTAGGGCGACTATAGTCTAAGAGTGATAGGTCTGACAAGCGCATGTAAAGTAACCTAGGGGACTCGATGGTCCCCAGGTACTTATCGGGTAGACTAATCGTGTCCTGTTGGGACGCAACCACCAGTCATCGTTCTTTCGATATTGACCTTTTTGCCATCTTCTTTACGAACTGACAATTTGGCCTTATTTGGAGCGGCTTTTTTAATAAACTTCACTTCGTTCTCCTTCAGTTTCGAGCTGCCTTGATTCCTCATAGTATTCGAGTCCTTTTTGTATAATTGATCTTGTCCGAGCACAAAACTCGGGATCCTTTTTGTGTTTATCTTGGGTGCGGGTACGGTGAACAAACATGCAGCCACCGCCACATAAGTATTTTGCCCAGCAATCGCCGCAGTTATTTAGTTTTACCAGAGGCTCAGCATATTTGCTGATTTTTTCTTGATTCAAATTAAGTCCTGAACCGAGTTCCTCTGTTTTGTCACCGACAAACCAATTGCAAGCATAAAACTTGCCTTGAGTGTCGACCTGTAAAACTGATTTTCCAGCTCCGCAGTAGTTGTGCATGCGCTTTTGCGAATCTAAAATTTCAAAGTAGTCGTTAAATTGCGAAATTTTTCTTAAAGCAGGTTCGCCGCCTTGGCGAAAGGCAAACTCAGCTGTTCGAAATAATTCTTTTACGTAGATCGGGCTGTAAATTTCGTCATCTGGTCCAGTTGCGTATGTGAAAAAGATCGTGTTCCAATCAAATTTTTGCAAAAATATGTAAGTATTAAAAACTTCGGTATTGTGCGAGCCAAAGACACTGTGAACATTGATTGACCCAAGTTGATCTTGAACTTTAAAGAGTTCAGCAACACCTTTAAGGCATTTCTCTGTTGATCCGAGTCCGCCAGCTGTTGGGCGTACCAAATCATTCATTTCAGCCGGGCCATCTAAGCTCACTGTCACATTGACTTCAAGTCGACCGAGCATTTGAGCAACTGGTGCGGTAATCAATGTTCCATTTGTTGTCATCTCATATCGGACTTTGATTCCGCGAGGTTTTGCTAAAGCGTTTGCGTACTCAATCATTGCTTCAATCGCAGTGGGATAGATGAGAGGCTCGCCACCGATAAAGTTAATTGAAAATCTGTCGCCGTCATCTAGGCGTTTGATCAAGAGATCAATTTGCGGAGTGACTTTGCTGATATCAATTTTGGTGACCTTTGATCCATAAGTTCCGTCGCCGCCAGCTGCACAGTAAGTACATTTTAAATTACAAACTTGAGTCACATTAACTGAAAGAGAGCGCACTTTCTGCTTTATGTGAACATCTGAGACATTCGGATCCTTTTCATCACTCCAAGTTTGAACTTCATCGAGCATTTCTTTTTCGATAGGAGTTTGGAGAAATGACTTTTGATCAATCAAGTTCCAGATCGAAGGATCAAGTTCAGCCACTTGCATATTATCAACGTGAAAGCCTAAAAGCTTCTTTTCGCTGAGTTTGAAAGCCACGATATTTCCGAATGACTTAAGCTCAGGCTTCAACTCGGGCTTACTAGAAGTCCCGTTTTCAGTTCGTAAACTGTCGTCATTTGTTAATAGCATAAGGATCCCTCGCGGGCGCAAAGCGCACCGTCTTTAAGAGGTTGCAAGATTCCGTCCAGCTTTTTTGGTGTCATTTTGCACTTAGGTCGTAGATATTCGCTCCTTGTCCAGTTTTACTTAAAACGCCCAACCTTCGACTAAATATGCGAAAGCTTTTTGTAATTCGCAGAAGTCTTTCATAAAATATACCGAAGCATGAGACTCCAACGTAGTTTAGGTTTGTTGTTTACAAACTAGGCGACTCAGGTGACTCTAGCAAAGGTATGTAAAAATGAAGCATCCTTATTTCAAAACATTCATACTTCTCAGTTCTCTTTTCCTATTTGCATGCGCATATAAGGTGGATAAAAATCCGGCAGGGGCAATTGATATTACCCAAGGAAAGCTCAAATCTCCACTGACATATGCACTGGTGCGAGCGGGCGTTTTGGAAGCCAAGTGTTTTCAATGCCACAGCAATGCAACCAAAAATTCAGGTAAAGTGAATCTCGAATCTTATAAGG
>JAYUEB010000156.1:0-2275 GCA_043739525.1 Bdellovibrionales bacterium | reverse complement strand
TTTGGGTTATGAGCAAGCTCTTCAGAAGTTTCAAACGGAGTTGGTTCCAATAGCCAGAAGCCAAAGATCTTTTGAAGTTTTTAAACATCTTTATAATTTGGCGGGAAAAATATTACTTTCGGCCTATTTTTCAATTCATGCTTTGGCATTGGTTGCTGATCATTATGTGACAATTGAACATTCAAGAACCGAATTAGCTGAGGTCAATCGGGTTGTGCCGATAGCAGATTTTATTAAGCGCAACTCTGATATCAAAGATTCGTATATATTGGAATATGCGCTTTGGGATCAATACCTACAGATTCGTAAGGCTCAAAGTGCCGAGCTAGATACATCTAGCCCCGAGATGTTGAGTCAACGTGATCGCGTCTTTGAAGAAGTCGAAAGACTTCTTCAAGACGAGTGATATTATTTTTTATCTTCAGGCGATGGCAAATGTTCTACTTTGAGTTTTCGGTAATCAATACACAAAGCATCCAATGCGTGGCCTACTCTTTTAAGACAAGCTCTAAGATCTTTTTGAGCCGGTCCTACGCAAGGCATGTAGCCTTGAAAAGGTTCGTTGCTATTTTCTTTTAAGGTGTCGTAGATTTCAATGACTTTTTCGCTTGTCTCTTTTTCGATTTTCTCGCTAGGGCAGGTTTTCATCTGCGTTCCGCTGCGAAGGCTTGCAACGACTTCTGGTGAAGACATAACAGCTTCACGAAGCATTCCCTCAACTTTTGAACAACTCACGCGGTCTTCTAAAGCATTTGCACACATAGCATCTTGTAAAAGTCCAGTTCCTATAGTTAGGATTGCAGCTCCTCCAAGGCGAGTTTTGAATTTCGCATCGAAATTAAGAACTGCTGCAGCGCCTGTGAACATACCCACTTGAGCAGCGAGGCGTTCAGAAACACGGCCTGGTTCAGCGTGTGCTCCGTGTGGAGCAAGGATTGAAATAGCAAGTACAGCTAAAATAGATTTTTTGAACATAAGGTTCTCCGTTCGGGTTAATTTATCTTTCGGAGAGTCTATTACAAATGCCGTACCAAACTTTTGCGGGCCGTAATATGGTTAAAAAAATTGTGAGGCCTTCGAGGAGAGCTCGCGCTGCCATTGGCGGGCCTCTCGTCAAGAAGTTTAACACGATTCTGACTTGATCAATTTACGCCGAACAATCGGCCGACCATGCTTTTGATGACTTGGTTTTGCTTACCAGTATGAGTGAGGTAGTCGCTCCCCGTGAAGCCCCACCAAGCATACGTATTGCCTATGGCAAATGTAGCGGAAGGATAGATAACCACGAAATGATTTGTCTCTGCTCATTCGTTATATCCTGCATGAACGATGTAGGTGCTCTGAACGAAATCAGGACTTTGTTTACAACCGTGAAGTGCAATGTCACTCTACGAGCCAAACGGCGGCTCCTTTGGTAGATTCACATCAAAAGAAGTATGGTAAATTCATTTGAGCTCAAGGCGACTTTACATCATGAAAGCGTTTAAACTTTCGTCGGCAACGACAATTTTTGTACTTTTTTGCTTCAGCTTATCTTCACAAGCAGCTTCTCAGGGAAAAGATGGAGAGGCAGGGTATCGGTCCGTGAGTTCGGAGTTATTTCAATTTCAAATCATTAAGTATTCTAATGAATTAATTTGTTTTTTGTTCACTTTTTTTGCATTCATTTGTAGACTGGCAGAATGCGTAGCTTTCTGATTCCAATTTCGGCTCTCGCGATTTGTTTTTGTTTGTGCAAATGCTCCGGCATTCCCAAGTCACAAGATCGTGTAGATTCGGATCTAGAGGGTTTTAATCTGACTCTCGTTCCGGTTTCTAAGGATCCAACAGATGCGCACTGGACGGTTGACGCCTTTGTCGAAAACAAAAAATATCAATTTGAATTAGACACTGGGGGCGCGACAACACGGGTGCAGTACGATAATTTTACCTCACACTTTACACCCATCGGACAAAATAAGACTGCCGGTGCTCTAGCAAAACATAGTGATGATTTGATCAAGGTTTCCGAAATTCGTTTGGGTTCAGCGGTGCAATCAAATGTAACTATCGCCCGATCCTACGAAGGCGCGGCTGGCAAAGACAATCTGTTGGGAATGGATATTTTAAAGAATTATTCCCTTCATTTTCTATTTGATCAAAACAAAGTCATTATCTTTGATCAGTCAAAAAACAAAGAATCTTTTAAATTTCATAAATTATTTTTAGGCGAACACTTTCATCCTTATTTAGACATAATTTATCTGAATCAAATTAGCGCCAAAGGAGTTTGGGA
>JAYUEB010000155.1:0-6873 GCA_043739525.1 Bdellovibrionales bacterium | reverse complement strand
GCCACTAACGAATCCTCCAAATCAATAATGGCTTGAACCTCACGAAGACTTGCAAAAGCCATTACATAAAATCTCATGCGGTCCTTTTTGGTAGCTCGGCCTGAACCTTCAGCCAAATTTAAAACAATACTACTTGCGGCTCTCTCAAGCTGATCTTTTAAAAATCTTGGAAGCCTATGCCCTCGTGAATTTTTGTAGAGCTCAAGTGCCTTTTGGTAAGATCTGAAATTTTCGAGCATGTGGGATTCTCCTTTTTTAGATTGTTAAATTTTTTCCCGCCGTCGTGAGACTTGGGGCGGGAATAAATTTAACAATCTAAAAAAGGAGAATCCCACATGCTTGCGAACTTTTACTCTTACCAAAAGGCACTTGAACTCTACAAACTCTGTGAGGGAATCAAGGCGAAAGCATTTTTAAAAGATCAGCTTGAGAGGGCGGCACTCAGTGTTGTTCTGAATTTAGCGGAGGGATCGGCGAAGACATCACCTAAAGAGCGCGCGCGGTTTTATGGGATTAGCTATGCTTCACTCAGAGAGACTCAAGTTTTACTTGGCATTCTAAATCATGCAGAGCCTAACGTAATTGCGGATCAGCTTGGGGCTATGATTTACCGATTGAAATCTGTTTGAGCAAAAGCTTGCAGTTTGCGGTCTACGGGCAGCCGTCGGCCGCTTGCTGTTTTTCAGTTTTCAGTTTCTGTCTCTGTTTGCAGTTTTCAGGTTGTTACCCGTCTGCCTGTCGCAGTTACTGATATCCGATATCCGATATCGGGTATCGGGTATCAGTTATCTGCTATTAGCTTGCCTCATCCTCAATTCGTCTCGATTGTATCTTTAATCGTTCCATCTGGATTTTTAGAAAAATGAAAAACTAGGGATTGATTCTTTCGAACTTGCTTTTGGCCTAAGTCATCTTGAATTTCATCGATCGTGTAGTTCACAGTAATTTCGTTCATCGCTGAAAAACTGAGGCGCCGGATATCCTCGAACATTCCGATGCTAAAAATCGCTTGGCTTCCTTCTGAATCGATCACAAGGTAAGCGCAATTGACATTCACGCTTTCGCCACAAAGAACCTCAACAATCTTTGCTCCGGCATTGTTGCTTTTTGAGTACTCCGTGCGAACGACAGCCTGGATGTCGGCAAGATTTCTCTCTGCTTTTTCTGAAGCTTCAGCTTTGATTGTGCCCGCTTTTGCAAAGCTAGTCATAGTTAGAAACAATGGAACGATGATTTTAAATAGGTTCATTTGTGGATTCCTTTTGGTTATTGGTTCACTTAGCGAAAACTAAGCCAAGCGTTCACGGCCTAGTTTCTAGCTGGCCTTAAGAAAGCTGTTGAAATCTCTGACACGCTGACATTTTTGAGATGAGAGATCAGCCCGACTATTTATCAGAATCCTGCGTCCGAAATTGACAGAAATGACTTATTTCTGTCAACTCAATTGATGGACTCATTTTTAAATCCTCCGAAAATAGAATGAAAGACGGAGGCCTAAATGAAAATCATCATGTTTGCTGGCGCGGATGCTATGACGGATATGTCCGCATCCCTTTCAGCGCTCGCAGTTCCAGAAGTTCAAGAACTCCTCAAGCAATTTGGCTTTTATGAAAATCTCGCAGAGCATTTTGAAAAGATGTACATGGAACCTTTCCCAGCCTTGGCGGCGTCTATCCTTACACAAGTTGGATTGTTTGAGGCCCATACCCGAAAGTTCGGGAACAAATTTAGTTTGGTTGGTTGCTCGATGGGGGATCTCGCTAAACTCATTTGTTCTAAGGTCATGAATATTGATGTTGCGCTAGAGGGGATCGAGCAATTCACCAAAGGACTTAAGGATGTCGAGCTGGGAGCGCTCGTACATGTCAAAACTTTGGGGCTGAGAGATCAAGCTTTTTTTGATTGCCTTAAGGCTTATGATCTTCAACTCGCAATGGATCAAACCCCAAACGACTGTTTAATTGCAGGCCGTGATGAAGATCTTAAAAACTGGCAAGCTAATAGTAAAATCGCAAAAGAATCCAAGCTACAAATTATTTTGCCGTACCCGCTTCATTCTTCACTGATGGTGCCTGCTTATAGAAAGCTTGAGTATATTTTTGCAAAATATTCGATGAATGCGCCCACGATGCCCATACTATCATCGATTGAACCCGGAAAAATTTTGAACGTCGAATCCATTCCTGAAGATTTAAAGCAAAATATTTTAGGACAAGTACGTTGGCAAGAATGCTTTGCTTGGATGTCGGATGTTCTAAAGGCCACTGAATTCGTGAATATTGGTCCTGTCGCCACTCTTAAGATACTGGGCGGAAGAATAAAGACTCAGGCAAAGGTTTCAATAGTTGATACAATCGAAAGCGACTTGAGTCGGTAAGCCGAGAGAGGGATTTTTTCAAGTATCGGGTATCGGGTATCAGGTATCAGGTATCAGTTACAGATACCTGATCTCTGATCTGGTAAAAGTCAAGCGGGCAACAGACCGAGGACCGCAAGCTGAGACTGAAACTGAAAAACAGCAGACGGCTGACAGCTGCCCGCGGACCTCAAACCGTACCATCTATCTAGACGTAGCCGAGCGAGGAAGTGCACTGACATCCTTATCACTTAAAAGCTGTTTGAAAGTGTGATTGTCCGTATATTTTTTCAAGAGATCAGGCTGAGCGTAATATTTATTGTATTTGTTCGCTACCATATGTGAGCCGAGCAGATCTTCCTTGGCCAGCTTTTGATCAGCAACCAGACTTAAGACACTCACTTTACTTTTATAGATCTTCACAACTGCGGACCTAACATCCTGCTGAGTTTCGAGTCCCCCAAGAAAGACACTTTTGATATCATCAAGAATATTGCCTTCTTCTATTATTTTGAGGGTCTTTTTTATTCGTTCGAGATCTTGAGTAATCAATTGATCAAAAATCTCAAGCATATTGGCAAGCGCATCGATTTGGGCGAATGTATATTTTTGGGAGAGTTTTGGAAATAGAAAAGCAAAGATCATATGATCAAACTCAGCTTTTTGGGCGAGTGTCGGAGTGACATACATGATCTCAGGATCTGGATTTTTAATTTCTTGTGCAGCAGTTGGGTCGATTCGGAGCTCCCGTAAAGATCCTTCAAATGTTTTTGACTGGTTTTTAATGAATTGAACTTTGGTGTGATAAAGATTTTCAATTAAGTCTTTCATGTCCGAAATTCTTATTTGCATTTCTTTTTCACGAATTGGTCCCTCTTCTGATTTCTCAAAGCTGTGAGATAACATATCGAGGCGGCGTGGGACAATATCAACCAACAATTTATCGATGATGGTTCGCATGAAGTTTTGAATTCCGTTTTCTGCTTTTATGTAATCGGCATCGCCGATATCAGCACTATGTCCGGTCTCTTTTGAGATAGTCGCAAAATCAATTAAATTAGAGGGCAGTTGTGATAATACTTCGGCTGTCGCTTGATAGGTATCATTGCCGGGCGAATATCGCGACAAATAATTTTCATATCCAGATTTCACATAATCTGCTTTTTCTGCTCGTTTAAAGATGTCATGCAAAGCAAAATTGACGTAGCGAGGGTCTTTTAAAACATCTCGGCTAATAGTGGTGCGAACGATTGGGTTTTGTGAATAAAGTAAACTGAGAGTCTCTGCATCGAGCACGGAATTAGGCAGAGTCGTCCCAATAGTAAGATGATGATCGAGCGCGTTTGCAGGAAGTAGCGAACGAATGGCAACCAAAGCCTTAATTACAGCATGGGTCATCTTAAAATACTTCTCGACGCTGCCGGCGTCGACAGATGGACGATCGGGATGATGCCAAAAGTGTGCATGCCCAAGTTCTGAAATGGTACCTGCATGTGCAAAGGAGTCTTCGAGGGTATGCAAGCCAACTGCGGCTTCCAGGAAGCTTCCTTTCATCAAACCTTCCGTGAACATTTCAGTTGCAAAATCATCTTCTTCAACGGTTTCGGTAAATATTCTCAAGCGCGCACCAGAAGAGGGATCACGATAAAAAGAAAAGGGGAGAGTATCGACAGTCAGCTTGTTGGCTAAGCGACTTCCCGGAAAATGCAGGAGACGTCTTTTCTTAACGCCGGTTTCGGCAACAATAATCATGCTGACTGGATCAGAGACATAGGACTCATCCATCCACTGCGTGTACATGGCAATTTGAGCCGCAACTTCGTGCTTAATGCCGACAAATCTCGCCATCGAATACGTACCATAAAAATGCGTATCAACGTCATAGGCATCGGCTGACGGGCTCAGAATAAGTGAGCTCAGAAGGATTGCCATTATCGATGCAGGTATTTTTTTTAATGCATATTTTAAAGTCATTATGGGCGATGAGTCTGCGACTTTCATGCCGTACATATGTCTGCCAGGATTGTATCTGAGGCTATTTTAGCTTGGGAGTGGTGTTCATTTTTTGGACGATGTAACAAGTTTGAGAATTGACCTAAGTGAATTAACCTAGGTGAGCCATTAGGGCTCTGCTTTTGAAATTTTAACATAAAATAGACTCCATATTGAAGCAAAGGCTTTGCGAATAGGGTATTTGGTTTGCTCTATCGGCATTGGCAACCTTAAACATAGGAGAATTCTGTGAAATCCATTTTACTTGGACTTGCTTTTTTAACGTCTGCAGGAGCCGCAAATGCAGCGAGTACGCTTGTTTGTTCTAACTCAAAAGTCTATTACACGATATCAAGCTTTAGCGGCGGGCCTGCTCCGCGACCAGGCCAAATCATGAGTACACAAAAATTGAGTATTGACCATCAGTTAGTTATGACGAAGTTAGATCGCGACCAGTAGTCGACTGCAGTTATGTCTCCATTCAATGTAGGATTTAGTGAAAATGTCCGCGCAATTATTTATCAAAGCAAAGGAGACGAAGGCTCTATCGAAATTTACCGAGCGAATATGATTATTACCAGTAACGTCGATTCAAGTTTCAAAGAAATGAATGAAAGTGTTCTTTGTGAACAGTCTAATCAGATCGTTCCTTAAATCTTAGCCTTGAAGCTTGAGGCTGATGGCCTCAAGCATTTTATTGATTGCTTTTGCACGATGAGAAATCTGATTTTTTTTCGCGAGCCCAAGCTCAGCCATTGTAAGTGTTTCTCCAGTTGGAATAAAAACATTGTCGTAACCGAAGCCAGCTTGTCCTTTTGCGTTTGTCGCAATAAGGCCTTCTAAAGTTCCTTCGAATAAAAACTCTTCTCCTTCCGGAGAATAAACCACAATTTGACTCACAAACTGTGCTTTACGATCGGCAATATTTCGAATGGCCATCATTTTTAAAAGTTTCGCGTTGTTTTCGGCATCACTTGCGTGAGGGCCTGCATATTTCGCGGAATGAACTCCAGGGAGATTGTTAAGGCCTGCTACCAACAGACCCGAATCTTCACCTAGCACCCAATGCTTATTTTGAACTGACTTAAGAGCCTTTGTTTTGATGCGTGCATTCGCTAAAAAAGTATCGCCGTTTTCTGGACGAGGTGAAAAAACGGGGAGCTCATTTTGTGAATGGATTTGAAGGTTCGCGCGATTCAATAGCATTTTGAATTCGTTGAGTTTGCCTTGATTTGAAGTTGCGATCCAAAGTTCCATATTGATCTACTTCTTTAACGGAAAAAAGCTTCCGATAATTTCGCTTTGATGTTGAAAGAGTTCAGCACAAGCTTTTTGAGCAAGGCTTGTTAATTTCATTAGTTCGTCCTGTGAAAAAGCTTCGCCTTCAGCCGTGCCTTGAACTTCGATAAACTTCGATTTTGAATTCATCACAAAGTTCATATCTGTTTCGATTTCAGAATCTTCTTCGTAGCAGAGATCGAGAAGTGCTTCGCCACTTTTGAGTCCAACGCTAATAGCAGCTACATAATCCTTGAGAGGAAGTTGAGAAATGAGGCCCGCATGCTTGAGCTTTTGAAAAGCCAAGGCTAAGGCAACAAAACCTCCGGTAATTGCGGCGGTACGTGTTCCGCCATCTGCTTGTATGACATCGCAGTCGACCATGATTTGTCTCTCACCAACGAGTTTCAAATCAACAGCAGCTCGGAGAGATCTTGCAATCAATCTTGAGATTTCCTGGGTGCGGCCGCCAGTTGAAATTTTATCACGACTCATGCGAGTGTGAGTTGAGCGAGGAAGCATGCCATATTCAGCTGTGATCCAGCCTTTGCCAGTCCCTGCGAGCCATTTGGGAACAGCTTGATCAACACTTGCAGTGCAGAGAACTTTGGTGTTTCCAAATTCAACCTGAACGGAACCCTCCGCATAGCGAGTGATATTGGGAGTGAGTTTAATGGATCTTAATTGGTCGGCTTTTCTTTGATCTATACGCATGGGCGCTACTCTAGACTTTTCAAGCGTTCTTTGTCCAGGGTTTTTAACTAGTGTTTTGAGTCGAGAACAGCTTTGTGTTTGACGAGCCCATCGTAGAGATAGGTGGCAAGTTTCTTCTGATAATCTGGATTCGCGAGCTTCGATTTGTCTGCTTCACTCGAGATATAACCAACTTCAACTAAGACGGCGGGAATACTCGTTTGCGAAATAACATAAAAAGGTGCTTGTCGTAATGCATGATTTTTAATTTTTCCAAAGGCTGTGCGTGGGAGGGATTGAAACAGGTTTTCGGTGAGCTCAAAGCTTTGAGAAATTCTTTGATTGCGTTTGAGATCCTCAACGATGCCATCGACATCATTTTGGCTTGAAAGCTTCTCGGTCTTTTTCAAGCTCGAGGTATTTTGATTTTCAATGTTTGCCAAAAATAAACTTTCTTCATCTGGAGGCAATTGGTTTTGAAAATAAAGCTCCATTCCGAACGCTTTAGGATCTTCGGAGGCATTTGCGTGAATACTTAGAAACAAATCGGCCTT
>JAYUEB010000154.1:0-20464 GCA_043739525.1 Bdellovibrionales bacterium | reverse complement strand
TTTCGCGATATCGTCGAGAGTCACGTAGCAGCTTTGTTGAGTGTCATAAAGCTTACGGTTTTGGTAACGCTTAATGATTTTAGTTTTTGAACTAGGTTTAGTTACGACACCAAGAGTTTCTTGTGTTTGGTTGATCAAATTGCCTCCCATTTGGAAGATCTCCTCTTCTTGTTTTGGCCCTGTTTTGGTTAAGGGATCGAGGTCCCCTTTTACAAATACTTTCCCCGGATCGGTGGGGACAATAGACCTACAGACACCCCTTGTCAAGGGCCCCTTGTTTAAGATTTCTGCAAGTTTTCGAGCCTCTTTAGCCTATACAGATGGGTCACATCTCGATGCCGCAGTGGTTAAAAATTGAGCAAAATCTTCAAAATAAATTCTCTAAAAAACATTAAGTTCTGAACTCTGCCTGCCGAAAGTACAGTAATCGGTATGTAACACCTAAGGCGAGGCTGAATTGAATCAAATCTTTGACTCCCATTCGAAGTCAGCTGCCTCTAAAGTCTCAAAAAACTTTAAAACCACTGATTTGGCCCTGACAATGGCCTTGCTCGTCATCGTTTTCTCAGTTTCAGGTGGAATCGTCACAGAAGCTTTCCAGGACACCAGCTCAAATCTTGCTCAAGCCGAAGCCGAAAAAATTGCGGTCAGCGTATTTGATCGTAATGGAACGGGTGCGGTGGCACTTCGTGGTCCAGCTGCGGTTGGAGATAATGCGAGTGTCGCCCAAATTTCTCAAGATCCTTGGGGTCTGCCCTACCATTACAAAGTTTTAAAAGGTCCAAATGGCGATATGAAAGTCGTTGTTGTCTCTGCGGGACCAAACAAAAAACTCGAATCCAACTTGGATAAATTTGATACGAAAGTGCACGTCTTTGGTGGGGACGATATCGGTTTTGTTTATGATGGATCTAACAAAAAAACCGAGTAGTTCAAAGATTTCTTCTCTTCCTGCTTCTTTTGTCTAGTTTTAAGTCAATCAGCTCGGATTGTCCGTCTGTCTTATTAAGCATCAATCCAATCTTTCCGATTAGAAAGCAATAGGTAGAGCAGCTTGCTCGCCTGACGGAAAGGCCTCGCATGCCCCGCATAAGTTTAATTTCACTCGCCACTTTTTTTCTCTTCACGGGTTGTGCGACAACTCACGAAATGGCAAGTGCCGACAATTCTTCAGGCTCGATTTTTCGCGAATCGGCTGCCGATGTTTCTGATCACTCTCCTCAAAAGATGTGGATTCCAGAAGAGAAGAAAAACGCCGCGGTCATCGATCCGAACTATCTGCGTGGACAAGCGGATTACCACTTCACACTTGCAGATACCTACGGTGCAGAAGGAAATACCGCGCGAGCTATTGAAGAGTACAAATTGGTTTTAGTTTATGATGCTCAATCGGCGGTGGTTCGCCTTCGATTGGCTGCCGAATACGTGAAGCAAGGAATGGTCAACGAGGCCATCGAACAAGGAAAGGTTGCGCTTGAACTCGATCCAAAGATGTCAGACGCGCATCTTTTACTTGGCGGACTTTATTCAGCCATGAAGATGTACGATGAGGCCCTTTTATCGTATCACGAAGTTCTAAAATTAAATCCAGAAAGCGTGGAAGCACCACTTTTTATTGGCGCCTTACTCGCAGAATTGAAACGTTACGACGAATCGATTCGCTATTTTGAGAAATTAGCTCAAAATCCAAAAAATAAAAGTCCGCACCTAGCGCAATTTTACATTGGTCGAATCCTTTTAGAGCAAGCAGGCGAGCAGCCTTCTAAAAAAGTAGTCGCAAAAGTTGAGGCAACTTTTAAACAAGCGATTAAAACAAAACCTAGTTTTGTCGATGCTTACTTAGCACTTGGCCAGCTCTATGAAAATAGCGGCCAAAAAAATGCTGCGATTGAAATCTATCAAAGATTTCAAGAGAAAAACGAGCCAGATGCAAGTATAGCTGAAAACCTCGCGCGCATTTATCTTGAAGACGAAGAGATGGATAAAGCTTTTCAACAATATGAAGTGATGGAAGCGGCAGATGCGACAAACTTGAATGTAAAAGTTAAAATCGCATTTATCTTAATTGAACAAAAGAAATATACGGCAGCAATTGAAAAACTCGAAGATATCCTGGGTCGCGCTCCCTATTCAGACAAAATTCGATTTTATCTTGGTGCCGTTTACGAAGAAACCAAAGATTATGCAAATGCGATCACTCAATTTCGTTTAATTCCTGTTGCAAGTTCTTACTATGTTGAATCGATTGTCCATACCTCGTATTTATTTAAATTAAAAAATGATTATATTCATGCGATTGAAACAGTTCAGTCAGGTATTAAAAATAAACCTGATCAACCACAACTCTACGCGCTTTTTGCTTCGTTTCTTGATGATCAAAAAGAGTATAAGCGTGCGGTTGACATGCTATCTGAAGCAGTCGACAAATTTCCGAAACATGCACAGCTTAACTTCTTCTTAGGATCTATGCAGGATCGTCTCGGAAAAACAGATGCTGTGATTTCAACAATGAAAAAGGTTTTGGAAATCGATGCAAATCATATTCAAGCCTTGAATTACCTTGCATATACCTATGCAGATCACAACTTGAATCTTGATGATGCAGAGAGGTTGGCTAAACATGCCATTGAGCTGCAACCTAATGACGGGTTTATCTTAGATACGCTTGGTTGGATTCAATTTAAAATTGGACACACGTCAGATGCGATAAAAACTCTAGAGGCAGCGTATAAAATGCAGCCAACTGAAAGTGTGATTGCAGAACATCTCGGCGATGCTTATTATAAGTATCAACTTCCAGAGAAGGCGAAAAAAATGTACCTTCGCGCTTCTGAAATAGAAAGTAACTTAGATGTCGCAAAGAAAATTCGAGCCAAAATTGTTTCAATCGATCAGCAAAATAGCGGTCGCTCTCCGGCATCAAGTGCAAACGAGGATAAGTCTCAGCACTAAATTTGTTCTGATCTCTTGTTTGGTCATGTCCTGTGGGCATGACCAGATCAAAGAAAACAATATCGACCATTCAAAAAAATCAGCACTCGCGTGGCGAGGTAAAGCCCTCATTTTTGATAAAGTTCATGACAAGAAAAACACCGTTTCACTTGAAGTGGTTTCGCGACGGCCTAAAAGCATGAGAATGGATATTAGCGCTGTACTTGGTGTTTATGTCGGAAGTTTTGTTTGGAGTGATTCTCAAATGCAAGTTCTGCTTGCTCACGACAAAAAATTTATTACGGGACCTGCAAACATCGATTCGATGCAGGAGCTCGTGAAGCTTCCGATTGATCCAGTTGCACTACTCAATATTTTTTGGGACGAGCCTCTTTCAAATCGTGAGTGGAGTTGTGAGCTCGATACAGGGGGACTTTCTAAAGTCTGTCATCACAAAACTTATGCGGTGAGAGTGACTTGGACAGAGCGAGATGGGCGCCATCGTCTTATAGAAATTGAGTCTGCAAAAATAAACGCGCAGATGAGTTTAAATGAAAGCGAAGAGAGTCCGGAATTAAAACCAAATACATTTCAGCTGAAAGCCCCAGAAGGTTTTCGTATGATTACTCTTTAAGTTTTACTCGGCGTCTATGGCCTCCCACTGATCAGCAGGATTTAGAAGAAAGTTTCGTGTGTTTTTTGATCGAATGCTGATGTATCCCTCTCTTTCCATAATTTCGTCAGTCTTTCTAAGAAGATCGACGAGTCTATTTAGGATTATTTTTTCATGAGCAGTAAGAGCTTGAGACAATTGGTCTAACTTCCAATCAAGATGTTCATTCGGAAAAACACTGTGACCAGTCAGCTTGATCGCAATTGTGTTCAGAAAATCTAAGCCCGTCATTTTTCCATATACTCGCGGCATAAGTAAGTATCGAAAATTATCACCAGCTGTGACATCGTCTCTATATTTTAGCAGCGCTCGGTAGGTTAGCTCATTGAATTCAAATATTCGCTTATAATGAGAAGCGCCGTAGTGAACCTCAGTTGGTAAACCCACAACAAATGCCCTAATCGCTAAATCTCGCACGATAAATGGAATTCGAATAACCATTTTTGGATTGTCAGCTAGGGCATAGATGTGTGTCGCGTTTCCGCTTCCTAAAAATTTTCCTAACTTAAAACTTTTGTCTCCAAATTTAACTGTATCGCCTTTTCTTAGAGAGATGACGTTCTCTTCGTATTTATTAGGATGCCAGGGAGCTCCAGTTTCACTGTCATTTTCTTGAGCCCATACCCAAACTTCATCAAGATTTCGCTGAGTTAAATCGACAATTCGTGGGTCTATATTTCGGCCATTTTTATATTTTAGCCAAACGGATGCGTCTTCGCGGGTTCTGCTCGTATCAGAAGTATATGCGTAACGAGCTATGGAAAGGGCTTTCCTAATTTGTGATCGCGCGATGAGACTTGAAATCGAAGTTCCATAAGAAGTCAGGAATTCAGAGCAAGACTCTGCCCGTGAAGTCTGACTTATGAAAATAGATAGGCAGCTCAATAGAGCTAAGATAAAGCTTTTCATTTAGTTAACAAGATGCCAAATCCAAGTTCACGGAGAACCAAGAATCGAAGTAATTTGATTTTTGGAGCCTGAGTTTTCAGTTAGGATTGTAATGGGCTTTTCATCCGTTGGTGAAAGAGCTGCACCAAATGAGTTTTTACAAAACATTGCTAAATCATTTTTGGTTGATTTGTGCAAATGCGATAAGATGTCTCCGATTGGGCCGCCGACTTTATTACCTTTAAAAATATTTATTTCATCGAGCTCTCGAATCATGCCGCAGTTGACGAGTGCGGTGTAATTATCACCGACTAAAAAAACATAATGATTTCCTCCGTCGGTCATATAAGAAACCAGTCTTTTAAAAACAAAAGTTTGTTCTTCCGCCGAAGCTGACTGCAAATTCAAACCAAAAATAACTAAGATGGCTAAAATGATTTTCTGACTGAGATTTTTCATTTTTTTTCCTTAATGTTATGTGAGGGACAAATAATGAATATTGCAGGGCTTATGCCCGTCTTGAGTGTTTTAATGAGAGCTGGCTCAAGACTTTGGTGAGAGTGACAAATTTGGCTTGGTTTTGTTCAACTCGTTTGCAGGGAGGCACTGTTTTCGGTCTGCGGGCAGCCGTCCCCCGTTAGCAGTCGTTCAGTCTCGGTCTCTGTTTGCAGTCTGAGATCGGCTGACAAAGACCTAGACTGAGCGACTGCTAACGGGGGACGGCTGCCCGCCAACCGAAAACTGTAAGTCTCCAAAGAACCGTCTAGACTTTTGAGTAGGCCAAACAAATTCTTATGCGCTTGCTTCTCATTCCAAGACATTCTTGACCAAGGTCCTGAACCTCTTGGCTTGGTACACATTATTGAAAAGAACTTTACCCTTTCGTCTTCGAATTACGTATAATTTATAGAAGGCATTTACTCTCGCAAGTGACCTTTGATTCACGGATTTATTGAATCGAAAAATTGACTAACACCAAAGAAAAGGAGGGTGGAATGGCAGCGAACTCCACCAACAATAATTTAGACTTCAACGCACTTTTCAAAGATTGGAAGGGCAATCAGCTCTATCGCGATCTCACTTGGTCAGGCACTTTCAACGATTATTTAAATCTCGTGAAAGCAAATCCTCGTGTGACTCGAAATGCGTTTCAACGCGTTTACGAGATGATCATTGAGAAAGGCACGACGGATTACACTGAGTTTAAGAAGAAAGTTGTTCGGTATAAATTTTTTGATGACACCGATAGCGATGGTAAAGACGCCGTATTCGGACTCGATATTCCGCTCATGAAACTTGTGAACGTTTTGCGTTCAGCTGCTCTCGGATACGGAACTGAAAAGCGCGTGATCTTACTTCACGGACCTGTTGGAAGTGCGAAATCAACGATTTGCAGAATTTTGAAGAAGAATCTCGAAGCTTATTCAAAAACCGAGCAAGGTGCACTTTACACCTTTGAATGGGTTGATGAAAAAGGCGAACTCGGCACTATTCTTGGAAAGGACTGTAAAGTATTTGCTTCTCCAATGCATGAAGAGCCACTTCTTTTAATTCCTGAAGATTTGCGACCAAAAATTATCGAAGAAATTAATCGCGGAAACAAATCAGATTTCAGAATTAACATTGATGGAGAACTTTCTCCGCCAAGTCGATTTATTTTCAGAAATTTGATGGAGCACTATCATGGTGATCTCGCGAAAGTTCTCTCGCACGTACGTGTTAAGAGAATGGTATTAAGCGAAGCCGATCGTATCGGTATTGGTACGTTTCAACCAAAAGATGAAAAGAATCAAGATTCAACAGAGCTGACTGGCGATATTAACTATCGTAAAATTGCTGAGTACGGTTCAGATTCTGATCCTCGTGCTTTCAACTTTGACGGTGAATTCAACGTCGCAAATCGCGGTATGATTGAGTTCGTTGAGGTCTTAAAGCTAGATGTTGCGTTCTTATACGATCTTTTGGGTGCCTCTCAAGAACATAGAGTGAAACCTAAAAAATTCGCTCAAACTCATATTGATGAAGTGATTATTGGTCATACGAACGAGCCTGAGTATCGTCGTCTTCAAGATAACGAATTCATGGAAGCCTTACGCGATCGTACCGTGAAAATCGATATTCCTTATATCACTAAATGGAAGCACGAAGTGAACATCTATAAAAAGGATTTCAATTCGCGCAAACTTCGCGGAATCAGTATTGCTCCTCACACGATTGAAATGGCTGCAATGTGGGCAGTACTCACTCGCTTAGAAAAACCTAAAAAGGCAAATCTTACGCGTTTACAGAAAATGAAATTGTATGACGGTAAAACTCTTCCAAATTATACAGAAGACAATGTGAAAGAACTTCGTAAAGAAGCGACTCGCGAAGGGCTTGACGGAGTTTCTCCTCGTTACATTCAAGATAAATTATCGAATGCCTTAGTTGCGGCTCAACAGGGTAACCGTGGCTCAGTCAATCCATTCATGGTGATGAATGAACTTGAAAGTGGACTCAGACATCATTCTTTGATTGCAAACGAAGAACTTAAAGGTGACTACCGCGAACTTCTTGGTGTTGTGAAACAAGAATACGAAGAGATCATCAAAGCTGAAGTTCAACGTGCGATTAGCGCAGATGATTCGGCCTTATCTCGTCTCTGCGCAAACTACATCGATAATGTGAAAGCTTACATTTCTAAAGAGAAAGTGCGCAATCAGTTCACAGGTCAGGATGAGGAACCAGATGAGCGTTTAATGAGAGCAGTCGAAGAGAAAATCGAAATTCCAGAGTCTCGTAAAGATGATTTTAGGCTTGAGACCATGGGTTATATCGGGAGACTTGCTACCGAGAACAAAAAATTCGACTTCAAAATGAATGAAAGATTGCACAAAGCTTTTGAGTTGAAACTTTTTGAAGATCAAAAAGACAGCATCAAACTTACGTCTTTAGTGAGCTCAACTCTTGATAAAGATACCCAAGAGAAAATTGACATCGTTAAAACTCGTTTGATCAAAGATTTTGGTTACGATGAGATTTCTGCGACTGATGTCCTTCAATACGTCGCGAGTATTTTTGCTCGTGGAGATGTAAAGAATAAATAGAGTTGAGGATCAATGGCAATTCGAGAAGATCATAATAGATTTAAGGACATTATCCGTGGGCGGATAAAAGAGAACTTTAAGAAGTATGTCACCCACGGAGAAATGATTGGCAAAAGAGAAAAAGATTTTGTCAAAATTCCCGTTCCTTATATTGATACTCCAAGATTTAAATATGGCAGTAAGCAGCAGGGTGGCGTTGGCCAAGGTAGTGGCGAACCAGGTGAAGCAGTAGATGGTGAACCACAAGATGGACACGGTCACGCAGGCGATCAGTCTGGTCAACATCAACTTGAAGTCGAAGTTTCGATGGAAGAGCTTGCCGATATTTTGGGTGAAGAGTTAGCTCTGCCGCGAATTATTCCAAAGGGAAGACCTAAACAAGATGCCACTAAAAACAAATATACTGGTATTGCGCCAGTAGGACCAGAAGGCCTCAAGCATTTCAAAGCAAGTTATAAACGTGCTTTGAGAAGATATATGTCTTCAGGAATTTACAATCCCGAAAATCCAACGATTGTTCCTGTCAAAGGTGACATGCGCTATCGTTCATTCAAAGTGAAGACTCAACCACAAGCTCAAGCCGTCGTCATTTATATGATGGACGTTTCGGGCTCGATGGGCGAAGAGCAAAAAGAGATCGTTCGTCTTGAAAGTTTTTGGATTAATACTTGGCTTAAAAAACACTACAAGGGCCTTGAGACCCGATTTATTATTCACGATGCGGCTGCAAAAGAGGTGGATGAAAAGACCTTCTTTTCAACGAGCGAATCGGGCGGAACGCTTATCAGTTCAGCTTACAAGCTTTGCCAAGAAATGATTGAGGCAGATTATCCTGTCAACGACTGGAATATTTATCCATTTCACTTTTCTGACGGAGATAACTGGAGCGGTGAGGACACCCGAGTTTGCATGCGCATGCTTAAAGACTTTTTTATTCCGAACACCAATATGTTTGGTTACGGCCAAGTCGAGAGTAAATACGGCAGTGGTCAATTCTTAAAAGATCTTGAGCGTGAATTTCCAAATGAAGAAAAATTGATTGTCAGCAAAATCGAAAGTCGCGATAAAATTCTTAATTCAATCAAAGACTTTCTGGGAAAAGGTAAGTAATGGCAAATCTGACGCCGGAACTTGAAGCGGAGAGAGTGCGCATCCATAAAATTGCGCAAGAATATGGCCTAGATTGTTTCGATACGATTTTTGAGCTCATTACTTATGATCAAATCAGTCAATTTGCGAGTTACGGTGGTTTTCCAGTACGTTATCCACACTGGCGCTTTGGTATGGAATACGAACAGCTTTCAAAAAGCTACGAGTATGGTCTATCAAAAATTTACGAAATGGTTGTGAATACAGATCCTTGCTATGCCTACTTAATGGAAGGCAATCGCATGGTCGATCAAAAGCTCGTGATGGCTCATGTGTATGGTCATTGTGATTTCTTCAAAAATAACCAATGGTTTGCGCCAACAAATCGCAAAATGATGGATGTGATGGCGAATCACGCGACTCGCATTCGCAGATATATTGACCGCTACGGAATCGAAGAAGTTGAAAACTTTATTGATTGTTGCTTGAGCCTTGAGAACCTGATTGATCGCTACAGCCCATACAAGAAAAAATCAGGAACCGAGAAACCTAAGAATGGCAAAAAAGAGGTTTCGTTACTCCGAGTTGATCGCGAGTACATGGATGAATATATTAATCCTCCTGACTTTGTGAAATCGCAAAAACAAAGAATGGTAAAAGAAGAAGCCAATCAGGCGAGATTTCCGGCGGAGCCTGAACGCGACATTTTGCAATTTTTGATGTATACAGCACCGCTTAAGTCTTGGCAGCAAGATGTGCTCTCAATTATTCGGGAAGAAGCATATTATTTTGCCCCGCAGGGAATGACAAAAATTATGAATGAGGGCTGGGCTTCTTACTGGCACTCAAAAATGATGACCCAAAAAATTATGAATGACAGCGAAGTTGTCGATTTCGCTGATGCGCATTCAGGTACGATGGCGATGGCGCCAAACGGCTTTAATCCATACAAAGTGGGTATTGAGCTTTATCGCGATATCGAAAACCGGTGGAACAAAGGTCATTTTGGAAAAGAGTGGAACGAATGCGAAGACGTACAAGAGCGAAATCGCTGGGACAAAAAGCTGAATCAAGGCCGCGATAAAATCTTTGAAGTGAGACGAAATTATAATGACGTCACTTTTATTGATGAGTTTTTAACTGAAGATTTTTGTGTACGAAATAAAATGTTTGTTTATAAATTTAATAAACGAACAGGTAGATACGAAGTTGATACGCGCGATTTCCCCATGATTAAAAAGCAATTATTGTTTCAGCTTACAAATTTTGGACAACCCATTATTCAAGTTGAAGATGCAAACTTTGAGAATCGCGGTGAATTGCTTGTAACACATAAATTCGAGGGCATCGAAATGCAGCCGGATTATATGCGTGAAACACTTAAGAATCTTCAAAAAATATGGACTCGTCCGGTGAACCTTGTGACCGTTTTGGATAATGTTCCGAAGCTCATTCACTTTGACGGTAAAGATTTTCAAGAACAAACAATTGAAGTGAAAAGCCCAAGCTCAGCATCAGGCACATAAGGTAAAACAACATGCGCAAAACCTGGGTCATCAAAGCCGGTAGTCAAATGGTCTGCGATGGTGGACCAGTATTGATCTTATCTTGGATGAAGCAAATTCAACTCCTACGCAAAAAGTTTCACGTCGACGTCATTTGGGTGACTTCAGGCGCGATTGCATCGGCTACCGAACGTACAAACTTCTCGGGTAAAAAGCGCACGGTATCCCAAAAACAAGCCCTAAGCGCCATTGGACAGCCGCTTGTGATGGATTTATATAATCTTGCCCTCAATCGTGTGGGCCTGTTGGGAGCGCAAGTTCTCTTAACTGGTGGAGACATGAAGGATAAGGTTCGAAGGCAAAATCTTCAAAATACTCTCGGTCAACTTCTCAAGTGGGAGACGGTGCCGGTGTTAAATGAAAACGATGCAGTAGCAACAGAAGAAATTCAATTCGGAGACAATGACTCACTGTCTGCGCAGATAGCAGTGATGATGCGAGCTGAAAAGTTGATTTTGCTAACAGATGTCGATGGTCTTTATGACTCAGATCCAAAAGCGAATCGGGGCGCAAGGCTCATCGAGATGAAAGAAAAGATATCAGCTCAAGACCTCAAAAAACATCGTTCGTCTAAAAAGTCAGAAAAGGGCACGGGAGGAATCTACTCTAAACTCCTGGCAGCTCAACAAGCTCAGAAATCAAAAGTTCAGACCCATCTCGTACGTGGAGATGTTCACAATGTTCTCTTAAGAATCGCGGAAAACATTAATGTCGGCACCCTCATTGGAAAATCAAAATGAGCGATGCCTTATCAGCCGAAATGACCAAGGAACTTCAAGCGATCAAAAACGCCTGGGTGGAGCTTCGCCAAATGAAAGGCGAGAAGAAAAACCAAGTGCTAAAAAATCTCGCGAGCCTCTTAGTATCAAACTCTAAAGAAATTTTAGACGCAAATGTTTTAGATTTAAAAAGTAACACCAATCAGGTTTCAGCTTATGTCGATCGGCTCACGCTGAGCCTTGATCGCATAAAAGCGATGGCAGAAAGCTTAAAAGCCGTCGCGGATTTAAATGATCCAGTTGGTGAGATTGTTGAAGAAAAAACTCTAAAAAACGGTCTGAAGCTAAAAAGAGTGCGGGCGCCTTTGGGGGTGATCTTCATGATCTTTGAATCGCGACCAAATGTGGCCACAGAGGCTTTCAGTATGGCGTTTAAATCTGGCAACGCCATCATACTTCGTGGCGGACGAGAATCTGAAAAAACGGTTGCAGTGATTTACTCACTTATTAAAAAATCTTTACGTGAATCTGGAGTAGATGAAAAAAGTTTTTTAGGGATGACAAACTACGATCGTAAACTTGTGGACCAGCTACTCAAACAAAAAAACTATATTGATATTGTGGTTCCACGCGGTGGAGAACAACTCATTTCACATGTACAATCGGAATCGCTTATGCCGGTCATCAAAAACGATCGAGGCCTTTGCCATACCTATGTTCATGAAGATGCAGACCTCGCGATGGCGTCAAAAATTGTAAGCAATGCAAAGGCTTCAAGACCGAGCGTTTGCAACTCTCTCGAAACCGTATTGATTCATAAAAAGGTAGCACAAGTATTTCTGCCGATGCTCAGTCAAGAGATGAAATCTTATAATATGCAGTATTTTGGCTGTGAAAATTCGATGAAAATTTTAAAAGATCAAAAGATATCTTTGGCCACAGATGAGAACTTCAACACCGAATATCTCGATTACAAAATGAATTTGAAAGTAGTTGAAGATCTTGGCGAGGCTCTCGAACATATTGAGAAATTTGGCTCGAGACACTCTGAGGCGATTATCTCCAAAAGTGAAACCACGGCAAGACATTTTCAAAATCAGGTCGATGCGGCCGTCGTGTATTGGAATGCTTCAACTCGCTTTACTGATGGATTTGAAATGGCTCTCGGCGGAGAGATCGGTATATCAACTCAAAAGCTACATGTGCGAGGACCGGTAGGACTGCGGGAGCTCACAACTGCTCGGTGGATTGCCGACGGTAATGGGCAAATTCGCTAAAGAGCTTCTCTCCGAAAACGAATACAATCGACAAATGCTTGAGGCTGACCGAGATCAATGCCAGAGCCTGCAGCGCCCCCTTTCGGAGAGAAACGTTTAGGCGCATTCATATAAAGATAGTAATGATATATATCAGAGGGAAGACTCGTTGAAGCAGGTTCGAGAGCTTGCCTCCAAAGAGTAGCGTCTTCAGGACACAAAAAATCTTTATAACGAGACTCCGGATAATCATTTAGGGAAGAAGAGAATGCCTGTCGTTGAAAAACGGTTTTGCGAGCACTTTTTTTAACACGTACGCGATTCTCAATTGCGGCTTTTATAAATGGTAAAATTTTTGAGTTTTGTTCTGGGCAGTTTGCTGCAAGTGTTTCAGAGTAGGCAAGTCTTGCCACGAGTTCATCGTCGGATACGCCAGAAAGAGCCGCTATAAAACCTTGATATTTGAAATCATTATCTTTGTTCGCTTTTTCAGTAGCCAAAATCGAAACCGTATCTTTCACGCACAGTGGAAGCCCAGAATCTCCCGCCTTTTGGCGAGAGGTTCCACCAGCGGTCTCGCCGGCGTAAGTGCTTTGAACAAAAGATATCAAGATAAGTAAAAATAGTACCTTCATATACCTATCATAACTAAATTTACGACCAACCTCAAGGCGCTATTACTGAATCGAAGGACGCCACATTTGAAGGGCCTCAATGGTTCCTGCGGCGTGGTAGGTCTGAGATTGTGAATCCCAATAAGCATTGGTAATGCCCAACGTCTCCGCAGCAGCAGTCAAACTCTGTTTTTTCGCCTTAGGCAATTGAAGTAGTAGACCCAAAGAATGATCGAGGTTTTTCTTTGTAGCAAAGCTGAGAGATTCTTGGTCAAAAACAGCGAACTGAATTTTCTTATTCCGTTTTGCGAAGCGATCAAAGTCTAAATTTTTAAGGGACTCAAAATTAACAAATACGTTTCGGGGATTTTCAATTGCTAAAATCTTTTTTGCCTTAATCGAAGTTGCTTCTAAACTTTGAATATCTGAAATCTTCCTTACGGAAAGTACTAATGTATGAACTGAAATTTTCTTAAGGTCTTTTTGGCTTAAAAGAATATTTCCCGGAGCGAGCACCAGACTCTCGCTATTTTTAAGAATATAACTGATAGAAGTGGGTACGGCAGTTTTAAGAGTTTCTTCAGAAGCAAATAAGGCGTCGACACTCAAAATCGACTCTTCAATTGAACGTTTAACACCTAAATTTGAAAAGCTTTGGTTTAAAAACTTGCAAAGATCTTCAATGTTCAAGTGATCAAAAGACGCAAGATACTTAGAGGATTTTTGTTGAGAGAGATTTTTTAGAAACTCGATACGCTCGTTAAGACTCAATTGATTTTGATATTTAAGAACCTGTGCGAGCAAAAACTTTCGAAGACTGAGCGGATTAATCGAGCGTTCAGCCGAAGAAAAGCTGCCGCTTTTCAAGTGTAGTCCTTGCGGAGCCCAGTCAGAGGTTAAAGTAGTTTCTGTGGACCCAACATATAGCAAAATATCTTGGAAGTTTGAGTTTTCTATATCTGCCTTAGAAAGAGATAGAAAACTATTTGGTTCTGGAAGACCAAGCTCAAATTTGGTGTGTGCTGCCGCCCAAAAGATATCAGCATATAAAATCTGCTTCAGGCGTTCAGAATAATTTTGTACCGGACGATTTTGCATAAACCAAGTTTGCAGAAGTGCGTGAGCAATCTCTCCAGGTGCTAAAGCGTATTGAACTCCGATCTCAATTTGATCGGATTCAATTTGAAATAAAAGAGGATCTTGTGAAGAAAGTTTTACCTGAATGGGACGAAGAGTCTGCTCGATGTTCAAAGCTTGAAGAAGCCCTTGGACCTCGTGCAGATCGCGCAATATATTCGGCCAAGTCGTTCTTAGGCGTAAAATATCTTCAGTATTTAATCGTGTGACATCGAGATTCGAAACGAGATCAGAGGGTGCAGATAGCTCCGGTTTAAAAGACTGATTTGCCATGTAAATCAAAATTGCAAAGGAGACGCTCGTCCATAAGGCTAAGAAGAGCCGAAACTTTGACATCTCAAAAAGCCGTTCAATCACGTTAAGCATCTGTATTGTCACCTGTGTTTAGACATGTCATACACGTCCGTTCGGTGATCTCAGTGCAGGATCAATGCCCATAAATTTTGAGGCTAAAAATAGCTTATTAGAAATGGCGATTTGAGGTGACGAAAAAGGTAAATTCTCGAGCAATTCCTGGAATCCGGGTCAGGCAAACGGGCAAACTGAAATCCGCAACTGAAATTGGCAGACTGCCGGCGGGGGCAGCCTCCCGAAGACAACTTTAGGGAATAATCTTCGGTAACCCAGCTTTACCAACTCGAGAAGGTAGCTCATGCCCGAGTTCGGCAGTCATGAGCTTATTGAGATGAATAAGCTTTTCAAGGTCAATTCCGGTGCTAAAACCCATCTTGTGGAGCATGTATATGACGTCCTCAGTAGCGACGTTGCCAGTGGCGCTTGGGGCATATGGGCAGCCACCAAGTCCTCCTAAGCTAGAATCAAAAGTGCGTATTCCCAAATCGAGACAGGCAAGAATATTCGCGAGGGCAGTGCCTCTGGTATCGTGAAAGTGCATCGCAAGCCTTGACCGGCCGACGGATTTAATGAGCTTTCGAGTCAGCCCCCTTACTTGCGTTGGATTAGCGACGCCTATGGTATCGCCTATCGAAACTTCATAGGCTCCCAGTGCAATTAATTTTTTAGTGAGTTTGACGACAGCTGCCTCAGATACTTTGCCCTCAAAAGGACAGCCGAAACACATACTCAAGTAAGCTCGAACGCGAACCTTATTCTTTTTGGCAATGCCGATAACGCTTTTATAGCGCGCAAGACTTTCTTCGATTGTACAATTGATATTTCTTTTCGAGAAAGTTTCACTAGCTGAAGCAAAGATCGCGATTTCTTTTACTTGCGATTCGAGAGCGAGTTCCATTCCACGCTCATTGGGAACAAGGCATGACCAAATGATACTCTTTGGAATTTGTCCAGCAGCCTGCGCCTTATTGATTTTATCGCAAAGTTCAGACGAGCCTGCCATTTGTGGCACCCACTTATTAGAGACAAAGGCCCCGGCCTCAATACGCTTCATGCCTGCTTGCGCGAGCAATTGAATAAACTTAAATCGTGAATCGATACTGAGAGATTTACCTTCATTTTGAAGTCCATCTCGTGGACCAACATCAACTATTGAAACTTTTTTTTGAGATTTCATGAATCTTTGGCCTTTTCAATTACCACGAGAATCGATCCAAGTGGAACGAGCGCATCAACAGCAAAACAAATATCTCTTACGACGCCTTTAAGTTGTGCCTTTAAAGAATATTCCATTTTCATTGCTTCGAGAACAATAACATTTTGGTTCTCTTCAACCAGGTCTCCGGGCCTGACCAGGATCTTAGTAATTTTTCCAGGCATCGGTGAAATAATATTGGCTGATTTCTGACCTGCTTTTCCGCCTGCGCCTTTTCGATTTTGGGTTGCAGATTGGTTTGAGACTGAAAAAGTCTTTCCGCCGAAATGAACCCAAGTGGTATCATTTATAACTTGAGCATACCCTGTCAAAGATTTCCCGTTGATTTCAAATTGGATTTTCTTCATACGAGCCTCCAATATGAATTCCAAGGGTTGGTCGTATTTTCAGTTTTTGTTTGGGATTTGGTTAAAGCCTTTAAGCAATGATCCGCAAAGGCTTTTTCATCAGTGGAGAGCTCTTGTGGCGCCAAACCTTCTGCAAAATATTTTGAAATGAATTGAGTGGTCATTTTTCCGCTTAGAAATTCGGGATGATTGATAATCGCCTTCAAATATTCAAAATTGACATGAACTCCAAATACAAAGCTTTCACTCAGTGTTTGGTTAAGCTTTTGAATGGCACGAGGTCGGCTTTCATCCCAAACGATTATTTTCGCAATCATCGAATCATAAAATGGCGTAACAGAATCACCCGGCTCAAAGCCAATTTCGAAACGTCGGCCAGGAGCTTCTGAAAAATATTGAGCGCCAATTTTTCCAGTTGAAGGGATTCCGTTTAAAAATGGATTTTCAGCGTAGACACGGGCTTCGATGGCGTGTCCCCGAGGGACAAGATCACTTTGCTTCCATAAAACAAAATCTTCAGCAGCGTTGAGAATTTGCGCTTTAACCAGATCTATTCCAAGTAGTAGTTCAGTGACAGGGTGTTCAACTTGAAGACGGGTATTCATTTCCAGAAAATAAAACTTCTCATCTTGAACTAAAAATTCAACGGTTCCAGTACCTTGATATTTTGCTTTTTCTGCAAGCGCAACAGCGGCCTTTGCCATTTGCGTGCGTAGAGATTCATTGAGCAAGAGAGATTGAGCTTCTTCGATGATTTTTTGATGTCTTCTTTGAACCGTGCATTCGCGCTCAAATAAATGAACGCATTTGCCTTTGTAATCGCCAAAAATTTGAAATTCGATATGTTTGGCGTGATCGAGGTATTTCTCTAAGAACACAATATCCGAACCAAATGCGCTGAGAGCTTCGCGTTTTGCGGAAGGAATGAGCTCTAAAGCATCACTTTCATTTTTCAAAACTTTCATTCCGCGTCCACCGCCACCAGCAGCGGCCTTAACAATAACTGGAAAACCAATTTTCTTCGCTTCGGAAATGAGATGGGGCACGTCTTGCTTTTCACCCATATAACCTGGGACAAACGGAACGCCCGCCTCAGAAATTATTTTTTTAGCTGAAATTTTATCACCCAGCATACGGATGCTTTCGGCTGAAGGACCCACGAAAATGAGTCCGGCCTTTGTGCATGCCTCGGCAAAATCTGCGTTTTCAGACAAAAATCCAAAACCAGGATGAACGGCGTCGGCGCCTGATGATTTTGCGCCCTTTACATTTGCCGAAATATTCAAATAGCTTTCTGCAGTAGGTGCGGGCCCAACACAGAAGGTCTCATCACTTAAACGATAGGCGATCGTTGCAACATCCGCCTCAGAGTGAAGCAGGACAGTTTGAATTCCAAGTTCGTGGCAGGCGTGGATAATGCGAACGGCGACTTCTCCGCGATTTGCGATCGCGAGCTTTTTGATCTTTTTCATTTAGGTACTCTTGAAATTTTGAACTTTGGTTTTGTTTTTCCGAGAAACGCCTTTAATCCATCTTGTCCTTCGGGACTTGCTCGACGAGTGGCGATAACACGTGTGCATTCGCTTTCAATTTTAGCTAAATCTTTCTCAAAAAGGCAAAACTTAATGAGTCGCTTAGTTTCTTGAACAGCCTCTGGCCCAGAATCAAAAAGAGACTCGAGAATACCTTCGAGAAAAATATCGCAGTCGGATTTTGATCCGGCAAAATTAATAAGGCCGGAGCGAAGAGCTTCGCTTGCTGTAAATTTATCGCCTGTGAGCATGTAGCGACGGGCAGTAGAAGGTGTCATCTTTTCTAAAACAAAAGGCGAAATCACGGCGGGAACAATGCCAAGTCGAACTTCGCTTAAGGCAAACTCAGTATTCATTTCGGCGGCGACAATATCACAAACGGAAGTGAGTCCGACTCCTCCGCCCATGGCGTGACCGTGAATGTACCCAATCACTGGGACGGGGCAATTTTTAATGATCGAGAACATTGAAAATAAATCGCGTGCATCCGAGAGATTTTGATCAAAACCAAATTGGGCCATCGACTTCATCCATTCGAGGTCTCCTCCAGCGCAAAAGCTTGAGCCAGCGCCAGTGAGCACGACAGCCCGCAATTCAGAAATAAGAGGAAGTTGAATTTTAAAAACTTCTTCAATTTCTGAAATCATTTCGGGATTGAAAGCATTGCGTACGTCTGGTCGATTCAAAATGATTCGAGCGACGTGATCTTGATGTGAAAACTGAATGAATTTAAATTTCATGCATCCCCAAAATATTTTTAAAATTACATTCGAAAAACACCAGAACGCGGAGTATCCCATTTTTGATGAAGGCTTGCGCGAATTCCCAAAGCCAAAACTTGTCTAGTATCTTTTGGATCAATGATGCCATCATCCCAAATGCGTGCACTTGAATAATAGGCCGAACTTTCGAGTTCATATTTTGCTAAGATCGGCGCCTTAAATGCGGCTTGCTCATCTGGTGACATTTTTTTATCGCTCGCTTGATCCATTTTCACGGTCAACAGAACGTTTGAGGCTTGTTCTCCACCCATGACAGAGATGCGGGCGTTGGGCCACATCCACAATTGACGTGGTTGAAAAGCTCGTCCACACATTCCATAATTACCAGCGCCGTAAGAGCCCCCGATGACCACTGTAAATTTCGGGACGCTTGCATTGCTGACAGCCATCACCATCTTTGCACCGTGTTTTGCGATGCCTTCGTTTTCATATTTTCGACCAACCATAAAGCCCGTAATATTTTGCAAGAAGACAAGCGGCGTTCGACGCTTTTCACAGAGTTGAATAAAATGTGTGGCCTTCAAAGCGCTTTCGCTAAATAAAACTCCGTTGTTGGCAATGATTCCGACAGGCATTCCAAAAATATGTCCAAAGCCAGTCACCAAAGTTGAACCGTAACTTGGTTTGAACTCATGAAAATCTGATGAGTCGACGATACGGGCAATAATTTCTCGCACGTCGTAAGGCGTTTTCGCATCTTTTGGAATGACTCCATAAATTTCTTCGGCTGGGTAGGCAGGTTCTCGCACGGCTCGAATTTCAAAAGGCGCATATTTTTTTTGATTGAGATTTGAAATAATGTCACGAGTGATTGCAAGAGCGTGTTCATCATCGTCCGCAATATGGTCGGCGACTCCGCTGACCGAAGTATGAACTTCGGCGCCCCCAAGATCTTGAGCGGAAACGACCTCTCCGGTTGCAGCTTTGACAAGCGGTGGGCCACCTAAAAAGATGGTTCCAGTTTCGCGAACGATAACATTTTCATCGCTCATTGCAGGAACGTAAGCTCCGCCAGCCGTGCAACTTCCCATCACAACCGAAATTTGTGCAATACCAAGGGCCGACATTCGCGCCTGATTATAAAAAATTCTGCCGAAATGATCTCGATCCGGAAAAACTTCGTCTTGCATAGGTAAAAACGCTCCGCCGCTATCGACGAGATAAACGCACGGCAAACCATTTTCGAGAGCAACTTCTTGCGCGCGCAAATGTTTTTTTACTGTCATTGGAAAGTAAGTCCCGCCTTTAACAGTGGCATCATTTGCGACAATCATGCAGGTGACGCCGCAGATGACTCCGATTCCTGTGACGATTCCAGCGCCCGGAGCAGAGGACTCGTACATATCAAAAGCAGCTAAAGTGCTCATCTCTAAAAATGAAGAGCCTGGATCGACTAACTTTTCGATGCGTTCGCGCGCGGTCATTTTTCCACGAGAGCGATGTTTTTTAGCAACTTCGACTCCGCCGCCTTCTTTTGCGATGGCGACTCGTTTGCGCCATTGCGCCACCATCTCGAGCATGGCTTTTGAATTGTGGTTGAAGTCGGTCGAATTTTTATCTATTTGTGAATTCATTATCGGCATATTTTAAGACTCTTTTGCTGAACTAGAGTTTTGAGAGAGAGTGATTTTTTGTTTGAAAATCCATCCAACTATTGCCTTCGCAATTAATTTTTGATCATCAAAAATTTGAACTTCACTTTCGATCTCGAGCTCGCCCTTCGATCGTAGTTCAAACAACATTTCTTCAATTTCTGGAAGGCTACAGGTAAACAAGGACCTCAAAGACCCAAATTCCTTATTCAGAATATCCACATTCATGGACTTAGCGTACATTTTAGAAAGTTTGGGATCGAGATGACGTTCCCAAAAAAGTCTTGAGGTGAGTTCAGCAAGGGTGGCAATTGCCCCAATATGAAGTTTTTTTGAAGCATCGAGATTCTGAAAGCTGTCGGGAAGCCGCATTTCGACTTTTAAATCCTCCCAAGACAAAACTTTCAGGCCCATTGTAGCGACAAATGGGTCATTTACCAATGACGCAAGATCTAAGAATCGATTTTTTAAGGCGGGTGGAAGTTTTTCAATATAGGGAGAAAGTGCACGCGGATTCAACACCGAAGCCAGCATTTTTCTTTTAGTCTCTGCAGGAATCATCTGCCAAACCAAAGTTCCAACCGGGAATGAATATTTCTTTAAAAATGAATTCATCGTTTCAAAGAAGCTTTCTTAAATAAATGATTTGCAGAACACGTGCTAGAGTATTTAATATACGGAGA
>JAYUEB010000153.1:0-6907 GCA_043739525.1 Bdellovibrionales bacterium | reverse complement strand
TGATTCTCAGCCACACATTTTCAATGACGAAGTCGGTGTAAAGCTTGTCGACGAAAAGGATTGGCGGAGTCGGCAGGACATGGGCGCCGATTTCTCTAAGCCTATGCGTGCTTCGATTGTTGGGCGCGCGCGTTTCATCGAAGATCTTCTTGAAGAAGAGTTTAAAAAAGGTGTCGTTCAGTATGTGATCTTAGGCGCGGGAATCGATACATTTGCACAACGTCATCCCGAAATGGCTTCTCGCATGCAGATTTTTGAAATCGATCAGCACGGCCCGCAGGCTTGGAAGCAAAAGCGTCTCGCTGAGTTAGGATACCCAATTTCTAAAAATTTACATTTCGTACCAGTTGATTTCGAAGCTGGGCAATCTTGGTGGGAAAAACTAGTTGAGGCAGGCTTTGATACAAAACAATCTGCGTTCGTCGTTTCAACTGGTGTTTCGATGTACCTGACAAAGGAGGCAAATCTGAAGACCTTTGAACAGCTGGCAAAGTTAGCGTCAGGTTCTACATTTGCGATGACCTTTATGCTAGCCCACGACCAGCTCGATGCAAAAGAGAGATCGATCTTGGAGTTCGTCATGAAAAGGGCTGGTGAATCCGGAACTCCCTTCTTAAGTCTCTATTCTCCATCTGAAATTTTAGAAATGACAAAAACTGCGGGTTTCAAAAAATCGCAATATGTTTCGGGCGAAGATCTCTTTCAGCGTTATTTTGCAAAGCGCTCAGATGGACTCAGAGCCGGAAGTGCAGAAGCTTTTTTGGTGGCTCATACTTAAAATGAAAAAAATAAAAAATGAACTTATTAAAAAACTAGAAAAGATACCGGGGCTAGAAGATCGACCTTCGAAAGTAGCCGGGGGATCTGCAATATTTTTTAATGGCAAAGAGATCGCGCATTTTCATCATGACAACGAAATCGATGTGCGCTTAACAAACAAAACTATTCGCCAGGAAAAGCTCAATCATCCAACAGACTCTGAAATTCACAAACACAGATCTCCCGGGTCTCATTGGATTGAAATTCGATTTACAAAATCGAAAGACGTTGACGAAGTTGTCCGCCTCTTTAAACTGGCGATTGCTCAACTTTAGCCAAGCCGACATAAGTCTTAAGACCACCTTTATGGACTGACGCAATTTCTCTAAATAGTTCATAATTATGGGATGTCTAAGACGCATTTAGTAACGGCTATTGCCCTCGTATTACTGAAAAATTTTTCAGCAAATGCGGAGCCAGTCAAACAATGCGACTACAAAAACTATGCTGATAAAGTGAAAGAGTTTCGCGCCAAAGAACTTGCTGCTCAAAAATTGCTGGATCAGAAAAAAGCTCCGGAGAAAAATAGTGCGCCACCACCCATCCAAGTCGCAGCCACACAACCCGAAGCTCCAAATGGTCCAAAGACAAAAACAAAAGATCCACTCGAACTCAAGATTGTCATAAATCAGCTCTTGGCTTCAACCTCTTTAAGTGATCGTTTCAAAATGGAAGTCATCAATAGTCCAGACAACCTCGAGGTTTCGCTTAGCATTCACTTCTTCGGTGATAGTGCACCCAGCTGGCCTTGGCCACCCGATCAAGCAAAATCCCCGATTTCAAAAGTCTCGCCGGAAGATTTTCAAGCCAAATTGAAAGCCGTTATCGGAGACAAAAAATATCAAAGTCTCCTGGATTTGTTTCCACCAGTCGAAAAGCCTCAAGTTTATCAGGACAGTGAGCCAAAACATGAGAGCGAGTTACAAGAAAATCAAATTTTCAAATTTGTTCAGAATAGCTTGAAAGATCTTATTCTCAAGGGTCGACCTGAATCAGCTTTAACAAACTCAGAAAAAGCGATGATACAAAGACTTGAGACCATTAAACTTGTTAGCTTTAAAAGTGCAGCAGACTACAAAGACGCCTGTGAACTTAATGCCACTCACTATGATGACCGTGGCCATTTCGCCGTCATTTGCGGCAAGCTTTCCGAGGCAAAACAAGTGAGTCTTCTTGTTGAAAGCATGTCTTCCCAGTTATCTCCTTGCGAATCGCAATTTTCAATTTATGAAATCGACGTAGCTGAATACAAAAAGCTCATCGCTCAGTATGAAGGAGCCGCCTCTTCTCGTTTTCCAGATGGCTTTTTTCATATTGGAAATCATATCGCTAAAGGCGCCGCTAAGACCGGCCTTGTCGATGGACATACCTTTGAACAGGAGCTCTCCGACGGAGAAGGAATACGCGACTTCTTGTTGAAAAAAGGCGTGCTAAAAGAAAAAGTTCCGGGTACAGAATTCAAAAACTACGCCTTGCAAGACACACTGAGATGCTATTCATCTGCCGAGAATGGATTTACTCAACCTACCGAATATGATTTTCAAAAGTACACCGAAAGTATCGTTCAAAACCGAAAGCATTTGGCAGGATCCTTTTATAACGCTGATAAAGATCGAAAAGATATTAGAAATGCACTCCATGCGCATCCTCATTGCAACTCTGAAGGTCCATTCAGTCAGATGAACGATGTCATTTCAACATGGGCGAAGGCGAGAGTCTTGAATCGCTATTTCAGCATGCACCCAGATCAAGAAAATCTGCGGGCTTTTGCCGAATCTGATCCTAATAAATTAACTAATGATTCAAATCCTCTCAGCTACTATGAGCCTAAGCATCCCAGCTTCAATGATGTCGTAGAGTCAGCCGTTCGGGCCAGAACCGCGGCGTCATTTGGGCTCACGACGAAACAAACTTATGAAAATTTTTACTTACAGGCACCGGCAATTCGGAAAGCCTTGAATTGCACGGATATACCGGCCCCCAAATGTTTTGGTGAAGATGGTCCAACTCGAAATGTTCATTCTTCACCCCTAGGAGACGTAAAATGATACGCTTAATCTTTTTTGCATTTGCGGTTTTTACTTCAAGTCTAGGCTTTTCAAAAGCTCTTGATACGGACTTACAAACCCTTTCCGCAACTCATTCTGAATTTACCAGAGTTGAATTTGGTCATGCTGTAAAAGAGGGTGTCGTTCTAGTCAAGCAAACTGCCTTTGGACAACCGACCTATTCAATTTCTTATTTTGTAGGTGGTCATCCTATTAAGACTAGAGTTCTTGTTAAGTCTTACTACGAAGCTTTTGTACATGAAGCACAGAATATTCATCCTCTTTTCAAAAATCGAAAGCCCGCGAGTTCAGTTTTATGCCGGCATACATTACGTCTGATTTCAAGAGATGACCATGTTGGAATTTCGGAAAAGCGAGCCTGCCTTGATGAGCAGAGTCGACCTAATACCCAAAAGTTTGTGCAGTGGATAGACAAAATGAAAACCTTCACAAGTGGACAAGGTATTTAATTGAAGCTGATTGTTCAGACTCTCTTCTTAACGACAATTATATTAGCGATGCACTTAAGTGCGTTCGCTGATGAGACTCCACAGTGTACGGTCGAGTCTATTACGAATAATTGTAAGTTCTTCTCCGAAAATAAGAATCTTAAAATCCCGATGCCTGACGGAACATCCATTTTTAATTTATTTGCTTATAAAAAACAGGAAGACTCAAAGAAAGAGGTATCTCCAGATCGCGATCAAGCTCTCAATATACAAATTCAAGTCCAACAAATCATGGATTCAATACCTGATAGTCGTATAAGTGCTCGTTTAAAAATGGTTCTTATTAGCTATCCGGGCGCTCTAAGAGAAGGCTTCCTTCGAGATCCCGTGCGTGGCTTTGAATTACCATGGCCGCCGCAATCGTCTGTTGGAAACGTCAAAACGGTAGAAGCTGCCGAACTCAAGGCAAACCGCGATAAGATATTTACCAAGGACGAACTTGATAAGCTCAAAGCTATTTTAAAATTTCAAGATGTCGCAAGTAACGATCAGAATAAATTAAATGTTCTCGACACGAGTAGTAACGTCAGCCAAGCACGACTTCAAAAAATTCAAAGCCTCATTGAGTTTGTTCGTGGGCAAATCGTTGATAATATTTTGGATGGACGAAAAGAGGAAACTCTCTCATTAGAAGAAAAAGCCCTACTCAAAAAAATCAGAACTATTCAATATATCAATCCAACAGATCCCGTGGCCGCAAACTCGCCACCTTGCAAATCTGTCGTGGGCAATGCATTTTATAATCCGCTCGATCACACTTTTACCGTTTGCCCCAATATTGCAAACTATCCCGATGCAACACTTGTTCAGGTGATGGCCCATGAATTTGCCCATTCGATTGATCCATGTTATTCTCAGAGTGGACTATACAAAATCGATCATACAAAGCTCTCCCAGGCATCGTCTTATCTTAATGCAAATAAAAGAAGCCTCGATTTTATCAAAAACCACAATCACGCTGCGGACATGCTTCAAACCCTCACCGCTCTTCCCCCTAAAGTTGAAAGAATAAACTATGATTTTTCGAACCAACCTGCGGAGCCAAATCCAGCAAAATGGCTAACAGACCGCGGAATACTTATAAAAGAGGCGAGCGGAATTCCCTCGTCACGCTATCCGTTTGAGAAACAGTTTTTATGTTTGCTCGGAGAAGGAAAAGGTTTTTATCGCCTGACAGAAGTTGAAATGAATCAAATCGCGGACGAAGCTGTCTCCACTCGTAAAAAAGAATACGATAAAAGCTATGATCCCATCAAAGATCGCAAAAATATTATGACGGCTTTAAAAGTAAGACCAGAATGCTCCATTGACGTTGCTTCACGCCAGACTCAAGCACAAGAAGTCATGGCAGACTGGATGTCAGGAAAAGCTTTGGGTGCTTACTTACAAAAGCATCCGCCTGTTACAACCCAAGACAAAGTGGCATCAATTGCTTTTTTTGGAGCGATAGCATGCTATGAGGCAACAAAAATAAAAGAGCGCACTGAGAGTCTTGATAAAAAAAGCTTCGATGCGAAAATATTTGCGGCCTTACACGAATTACGAGACAGAAATAGCGATCCTCACCCGCATAATTTGCAACGCCTTAACGATCTTCTTTTGACTGAGCCCGAAGTTCGAAAAGCTTTAGGTTGCTCACCCTTAACAAATTCTTGTTATAATTCTGATTCCAGCGTTGGAAAAAAATCTAGTACTCAAATTCAAACGGTCAAATAAATCACAAACTGGTCCCCCAGAAGTTGAAGGCGGATCGGGAGCAAGCTCTTCAACTTCTAAGGGACCAGTTTAAATAGAGCATCGACTCCTGCTTATTGTTAACAACGCCCCCGCTCTCTCGCTCAAATTTCTCGACAAGCGCGAAGCGGCAAACATATACCCTCGCCACGAGGTTAATTATGAGAACATTTTCTTTTATTTGTATGATGATTTTATCTGGTGCGGACGCCTTTGCAAAAATTGATAAGGCGCTCACGACACCTCAAAATTGCCGAACGGTCGGAGTCATCAAATGTGCGAGTAACGATCACACGCTCGCTGTTAACTTTGAGAAACTTCAATGTAAAGGTGTGAACTTCGGCAGCGCTTTTTTACAAATGAGAGTGCGTTCTGCAGGTATTCCATCGGTTCTTAAATTTAAAGGAAATATTTATCAAGCGGTCGGCGCCATTCAAAACTCATCAGGTCTTTATTCATTTGGAGTTTTCGGAATGCATGACAACACTTGGGGAATTGAGATTCAGCAAAAAACTGCAATGCAAAACTCAAAATTTGGAGCGAACCTCGTCAATAGCGGCTCTGGATTCAATTTGAGACCTTCAACTGCGATTAGTTGCGTAGACGCAGGCCTAAATCCAAATACTCTCCCCGGCATGTAGGATGATGTCCGAAAATAGCCAGTATCTTGTTTCAAAACAAGATAGATTGGGCTAAGGAGAGACCCAATGTCTTACGTCTATAAAAGTATCAAGACCCCAGTTGGCGAACTCAAACTCATCGGTAGCGATAAAGGACTCGCGGCAATCTTGTGGGAAAATGATCGTCCCGAACGCGTGAAAGCTCGAGCCATTCACGAAGATCAAAATCATCCAGTGCTTTTAGAAACCGAGAGGCAGCTTAAAGAATATTTCAACCACAAACGCCAAAAATTTTCATTGAAGCTTGATATGCTTGGAACAGAATTTCAAAAAAATGTTTGGCAGGCACTTCTCAAAATTCCTTTTGGTGAAACCAAAAGTTATGGTGAGCTTGCAAAACAAATCGGAAATGAAAAAGCTTCGCGTGCAGTTGGTGCTGCAAACGGAAAAAATCCAATTTCAATTGTCGTACCTTGCCATCGCGTGATTGGAGCTTCAGGAAAATTGACCGGCTTTGCAGGTGGACTCGAGGTCAAAGCCCATTTGCTCGAGCTCGAAAGGCCACTTGACTCTTAGCTCTTGTTTTCGGTATTTTTACTCAATGAAAATGAAATACTTTCTCGCCGTCGCAGCTTTATCTTTTAGCCTCACTTCTCAAAAATTATTTGCAGAGGCTCCCGATAAAAAATATATCCAAACTTTAAGTGAAATGTTGAAGGTCACAAATACGGAGGCCCTTCAAGACTCAATGATCGATAAGATCTGCGAAGCTCTAACTAAAAATGCAAAAGACCCTGCAGTGGCAAAAAAATCATCTATTGCGTTTTTTAAAAAGACGGTCGGAATCAATGCTCTTTTGCCCGAGATGGCCGAAATCTACCATCGCTCTTTTACCCAGGCAGATTTAGAAGATTTTCTTAAATTCTACAAAACTCCACTCGGAATTAAAATGATCAAAGGCCTACCCGAGGTGATGCAATCGTCAATGCAACTCGGGCAAGAAAAAATGAAAGCTCGTATTAAAGAATTTGAAACCGCCAAACAAAAAATGGACGGTTTCATCTAAAAACTGGCCCCCTATAATGTTGCTGGAGCCAGTTTTGCTTTGTCCTTTCCGGCATGTTACCAGCATGCACCTCAAGACATTTAAATCCAGATCTGTCCGGAGTTCGAACCG